>JALSNF010000037.1 GCA_026987115.1 Desulfurobacteriaceae bacterium | reverse complement strand
TGGCCTTACCTTGGAGGGCAAGGCAGTGGGTGATTGCTGCTGTTAGGGTTGTTTTTCCGTGGTCAACGTGGCCGATTGTTCCCACGTTTTTGTGGGGTTTGGTCCTTTCAAACTTTTCCTTTGCCATGGCTTCCTCCAAAGTGTTAATAAAAAGACTTAGTTTTGTTTTTGGGGAAATTTAACATAGGGAGGGGAATTTTCAAGGGATGGTGCCCACGGGCGGAGTTGAACCGCCGACCTCACCCTTACCAAGGGTGCGCTCTAACCTCCTGAGCCACGTGGGCAATTGATTGTAAAGAAAATATAGGTAAAAAGCCTTTAAGGCGCAAGTTGTGTGATATATTATAAATACAAAGTTTTGTTTTAACTTTGTTTGCAAGGTTGCAAATATAAGGCTTTAGAGGAAATTTTAGAGGTTGACATTCCCTTAGGGGGTTTGCTAAATTCTTCTCTTGAAAAGACTAAATCGTATTGATTAAAAACTTTTATGGGGAGGTCCCGATGAGAAAAGCGTTGAAAGCAGCGAGCTTAATGGCTCTTGCAGCTGCACTTATAGTACCAGCTGCTCCAAGCGTAAAGGCTGCCGACATGGACATGGGCAGCACCAAGGTTACAATTGGCGGACAGTTAAGAGAAAGGCTTGAGTGGTGGGGTCAAGAGTTAGGAACCGGAAAGGGAGCTGAACTTGGAGCTACCTACAGAGCAAGGCTAAACATTAAAGCTGAGCTCTCTGACGGCGTTACTGCTGTATTTACTCCTCAAGCCGTTGGCTACTGGGGTGAAAACGGTCAAGGTCTAGGACTTGGAGATACTACAAGCTTTACAATGCACGAAGCTTACATGCTCCTTTCAAACCCATTTGGAATTAACAACGTAATCGTTAAGCTCGGTCGTCAGGAAGTTAACTTAGGAAACCAAAGGCTCGTTGGCGCCGTTGGCTGGTCTCAAGCTGGAAGGAGCTTAGACGGTATCTTAGTAGGATACGTTGCAGGGGATTACGGACTTGCCGGCTTCTTCTACGGAAAGTTAAACGATGCAGGAACGCAAGACGCTTGGTTTAGACCTACTACTACTAACGAGCCAGACATTGACCTTTACGTTGCTACATGGCAGGGTAAGTTTAAGCCCTTTGGAATTGGCGGAACTTACGAGTTAACTGACATCTACGTTAACCCAACTTCAAGCGCTTTAGGTGCAGATGCTAACGTTAACACCATTTACGGTCGCGTAACTCCGGCCTTTGAAACAGACTTTGCTAAAGTTAAGCTAAACCTTGAAGGTGCATACCAGAGCGGTGATTTTGGAGATGCAGACTTTGGCGGCTACATGTTCAGCGTAGGTGCAGGAGCAAACTTTGACCAAGTAGCTTGGGCTCCAAGCGTGTTTATCGGTTATGACTACTACTCTGGCGATGACAACCCTAATGACAAAGACCTTGACGCCTTCTGGTCAGTTCTACCGACCGCTCACAAGTGGCTCGGCCATGCTGACGCCGTTTGGGTAAATACTCCTTTCTATCAGTTTAACGGTGTTGGTTTAGTTCACGTTGCTACTCAAAAAGTGGGTAACTTTAACGTAGCTGGAGTTAAGGACCTTTACTTAAAGCTTCACGCTAAGCCCCTTGACAAGGTAGCTCTTGGCTTAGACCTTCACTACTTCAAGTCTGCTGAGGACGTTGTTGATACTACTACTAACACTAACTACGGTAGTGACATTGGTTGGGAAACAGACTTTGCCCTTAAGTACAAGTACAGCAAAAACCTTTGCTTAAGCCTTGGATACGATTACTTTAACCCAGACGACGCTATGAAGGCCGTTAAAGGAGACGACAAGGCTGAGCACCACGTTTGGGCTCAGGCAGACCTTAAGTTCTAATCCTCCTTTAAGAAGGAGTGTGAAAGAGGGGGCTTTTGCCCCCTTTTTTTATTTGGGGACTTGGAAATGCAGGGTTCTTTTTGTTTTCCTCACAAGGAAGAGATTTTAAAAATTATTATAGATAGGGCTAGGCCGAGGGAGATTATACTTTTTGGTTCAAGAGCTAAAGGTAATTCCTTTTATTGTTCGGATATTGACTTGGCTATAAAGGGAGCTTTCCTTTCATTTCGTGAAAAGCGTAAATTGAAGGAGGAAGTTGACAGGAAAGCTGGCATATTCAGCGTTGACGTTTTGTTTTACGAAGAGCTCTCACAAGAGATGAAAGAGAGAGTAGATAAAGAAGGAGTTGTATTATGGAAAAGGTAGAGGTAGTTTTATCTCTTGAGAGGTTGAAAAAGGCTTATTCAAGATTGGTAGAAGCAGTTGATAAGGTTGAAGATGAACTTGACAGGGACGGGGCTATCCAGAGGTTTGAATTTACCGTGGAGCTCCTTTGGAAGACTTTAAAGAG
>JALSNF010000036.1 GCA_026987115.1 Desulfurobacteriaceae bacterium | reverse complement strand
GGTTTTAGGTTTTTAAGGAGCTCTTTAAACTCTGCTGGAGAGTAAGTTATTCCACAGCCTTCGCAGGCTCCCGAGGATATGTCGGCAAAGACGAGGCCGTTAAATTTGTTCTTTAGCTCCTCAAACTTTTCAATTTCTTCTCTTGGAAGCTGGGATTTCAGTTTTTCTATCTCACTTAGTAGTTTTTCTTTCTTTTCTTGTATTAAGGATATGTCTTTCTCAATCTCATTTATTTGTTGTTTTATCTCTTCCATTTTCGGTGAAGTTTGGTTTTTTACTTTTAGGTAAGCCTCCTTTAAGGCTTCTACTTCTGCTTCAATAGCTGCTACTTTCTGTTTTGTTTTTATTATCTCGTCTTCGTTTTTGGCTATAGCTCTTAGTATCTTCTTATACTCTTCTCTGCTTTTGGCGTTTTCTTTTTTAGTCTTAAGCTCTTCTATTCTGAGCTTTTTGTAGTCTAGGTAGTTTAGTAGTTCCCTTAATTCCTTTTCTTTGTCTTTTAGCTTGTTTAACGCTGCTTTTAAGTCCCTTTCAAGCTTTTCAAGCTTGCTTTTAAGATTCTTTTCTTCTAAAGAGAGCTCCTTCTCTTTACTCCTTAACCTTAAAAATTCTATCTCAAGCTCTTGTAATTTAAGTAGTTTTTCATTTAGCATAGTTAACTACCTCAAAGGGGGATTTCTCTTCTAATACGCAGAAGTCCAAAGAGGGGAAGTTTTCCTCTAGGAGTCTTTTAATCTGAAGGTAAAATAACCTTTCTGTTCCAAAGTGTCCAAGGTCAAAAACTGTAAGGTTTAAGTCCTGTGCTTTTAGGGCGTCGTGATATTTAACGTCTCCGGTTATAAAAAGGTCTGCTTCTTTTGCAACAATGTCAATAAATGAGGCACCGCTTCCGGAGCAAACAGCTACTTTCAATACTCTTTGTTTAGGTTTGTAGTTTATCAGCCTGAAAGAGTCTGTAGGCAGAAACTTTAGAAGTTTAGTAAGTAGTTCCTCTTGACTTATTTCTTCAACTTTCCCTATGAGGCCGTATGGGGGATTTTCTACTATGGGTTTTGTGTCCTTCATAGAAATCTCTTTTCCTATTAGAGCGGTAGGTCCAAAGGGTGAAACGTCAAGGTTTGTGTGGAGTGAGTAAACGGCGATGTTTTCCTTTACGAGCTTTAGAACTAGGAGTGAAGGGTATTCGTCGGGGGTAAACCTTTTTATCCCTGAAATTGTTATAGGGTGGTGGGTTATTATCAGGTTTACTTTCTGTTTTTTGGCCTCTTCAATGACAGGTAGGCTAACTGAAAGTGCAAAGCCGACTTTTTTTATCGGGCTTTCAATGTCTCCTACCTGAATTCCGCTGTTGTCCCAGCTATCCTGGTCTCTTAGGGGAACCAGGTTTTCAAGGTAATCCTTTATTTCCTTTAGCTTAACCATCTCTACCCTCCAAGAGGTGGTAGAATTCTACAAAAATTGGAAAGGAGAAGCTATGGCTTACAAAGATTTAAGAGATTTTTTAAAGAAACTTAAGGAAGAAGGGGAGCTCCTAGAAGTAGAACTGCCCGTTAGCTCTTACCTTGAGATAACCGAGATTGCAGATAGGGCAGTAAAGGCTGGAGGCCCCGCTCTCCTTTTTAGAAAGGTTGACGGAGGAACTATTCCGGTAGCGATAAACCTTTTTGGAACCTACAAAAGGTTGAAGATGGCCCTAGAAGACGAGCCTGACAACATCGGCAGGAAAGCTGCAAAGCTTTTAAAACCTGAAAAGCCTTCGGGCTTTATAGATAAGGTTAAGAAACTCGTTGAGCTTAAGAAGATAGCCGATATTTTCCCAAAGGAAGTCCCTAAAAAGAGAGCTCCCTGTAAAGAGGTTATTGAGAAAGAGCCTGACCTTTCAAAGTTCCCCATACTCTTTTGCTGGCCTAAAGATGGAGGGAGGTTTATAACCTTACCCCTTGTTTTTACTAAAGACCCTGAAACCGGAGAGAGAAACTGCGGGATGTACAGGCTTCACGTCTATAACAAGAACACTACGGGGATGCACTGGCACTGGCACAAGGTAGGTGCAAAGCACTTTTTAAAGGCAAGAAAGATGGGGATAAAGAAGTTTCCAGTTGCAGTTGCTATAGGTTCAGACCCGGCGGTAATCTACTCTGCAACTGCTCCTTTGCCTGAAGATGTTGACGAGATGGTCTTTGCAGGTTTTTTAAGGGGAAAGCCTGTTGAAATGGTTAAGTGTGAGACCGTTGACCTTGAAGTTCCCGCTAACGCTGAGATTGTTTTAGAGGGCTATGTTGAGACCAACGAGTTTAGGTTTGAAGGGCCCTTTGGAGACCACACAGGCTATTACTCTCTGCCAGACTTTTACCCTGTTTTCCACATTACTTGTATTACCAGGAGAAAAGAGCCAATATACCCGGCCACGATAGTAGGCAAACCCCCTATGGAGGACTGTTATTTGGGTAAGGCAACTGAAAGGATATTCCTCCCTCTTTTAAGAACCCAACTTCCAGAGATAGTTGATATGAACTTGCCTATAGAAGGGGTTTTCCACAACTTCGCCTTTATTTCTATTGATAAAAGGTATCCGGGCCACGCAAGGAAAGTTATATCTGCCCTTTGGGGAATGGGACAGATGAGCTTTACCAAGAACATAGTAATTTTTGACAAGGACGTGAACGTTCACGACATAGGGGAGGTTATCTGGAGGTGGGGAAATAACGTTGACCCTAAAAGGGACGTTTTCTTTAGCGAAGGACCCGTTGACGCCCTTGACCACACTTCTCCCATTCCTTTTTACGGCAGTAAAATGGGGGTTGACGCAACGAGGAAGTGGAAAAGCGAAGGCTTTACCAGAGATTGGCCCCCAGACATAGAGATGGACGAAAGAATAAAAAGGAGAGTTGATGAGATTTGGGATAAGCTTGGAATTCCTACTCCCTTAAAAAAGCCTAACCCTTGGAGCTGGGGATTTTAGACAGGTTGACAGTAAAGTTGGTAGTGATTAATTATTTAATTGGCCGAAATTAGAACAAAAACAAGAAGCCTTTATAGTCAAAGCGGGCCTTGTGCCCGTTCTTTTAAATTCCCGAGAGGTCAACTTCACAGTCAACCACGCAGTAGCGTTTTCCTCCAAGCCTCCCTACAAGTCCTTTCTGGGACGATAGGAGGTAAGGTTCGTACTTTACGGCAACCACCTCTCCTATAAACACGTCCATAGGGGTTGAGCCAAGTTGAAAAGTTTCCCTTAACAGGCATTCTAGTGATGCGGGAGAGGCCTTTACCCGTGGGGGCTTAACTATAAGTGATGGTTCAAGTTCTAAGTTTAGCTCTTTGGCTTCGCTAACTTGAGGGGGGTAATCTTTACCTGAAAGGTGCATTTTTTCTAAGAGCTCCCTACTAACGAGGTTTACAACGAATTCCCCTGTCTCTTTTATGTTCCTTGAGGTGTCTTTTAAAGAGCCGTCTTTCCTCTTTCCCACTGAGACCATTAGGAGGGGAGGTTTTGTAGTTATTGCGTTAAAGAAGGAAAAGGGAGCAAGGTTGACCACTCCCTCTTTTGAAACCGTTGAAATCCAAGCTACGGGCCTTGGAGCTATAAGGTTAAAAATTAGCTTGCTTACCTTTTCTTTAGGAAGCTGTGAGATTTTTACAGACTCCAACTTAACCTCCTTTTAAGAATACTTCCATAGCTGCTCTAACGCTGTCTCCCAGTTTAAATTCCCTATATCCCAGTTTGTAAAGGGAGAGCTCCACCACCTCAAGGGCCGTTAAAACGTCAAACTGGTCAACGTATCCCATGTGGGAGAGTCTAAATATCTTCCCTTTTAAGTGCTCCTGACCTCCAGCTATAGTTATTCCAAACTCTTGGCGTGCTACTTTTACAACCTCTTGTCCGTCAATCCCTTTAGGGGATAGGATTGCAGTAACTCCGTTTGCAGGTTTCTCAGAAAAGAGCTTGAGTCCTATGGCTTTAATTCCTTCCCTTGTTGCTTCTGCTAAAAGGCTGTGCCTCTTTGCAACTTCCTCTATTCCCTCTTCAACTATCATCTTTAAGGCTTCGTTAAGGGCAACTACCAAGTTTGTGGCTGTAGTGTAGGCTGTTTGTCCTTTTTGTTGCTGTTTCACCTCTTTTTTAAGGTTAAAGTAGTAAGCTCTCTCCTTTACTTCCTCTAGTCTCTTTAGAGCCTTATGGTTTAAAGTGATTACTGCAAGGCCGGGAGGAGTCATTAAAGCCTTCTGGGAGCCCGTTATCGCAACGTCTATCCCCCACTCATCACTTGGTATGTTGTAAACTCCGTAGGCTGTGATGCCGTCTGCTATTAGTAAAACATCGTCAAGTTCTTTAACTGCCTCTCCTATGGCTTTTACGTCGTGAACTGTTCCCGTTGAGGTTTCGCATATTTGAACCAGAACTCCCTTTACTCCTTTGTTTTCCTCAACTGCTCTTTTAACCTCTTCGGGGTTTACGCTTTTGCCCCATTCAACGTTTATAACTATTGGGTTTACTTTAAAAGTCCTACACAGCTCTTCCCACCTTTGGCCAAACTTCCCTCCTACTACAACTACCGCGCTGTCTCCAGGGTTAAAGAGGTTTGAGACGGCAGCCTCCATAGCGCCTGTCCCAGAACTTGTAAGTATTAAGACTTCCCCTTTAACCCCCATTACCTCTTTTAAGAGCTCCCTTGTTTGCAGGAAGACCTCTTTAAATTCAGGGGAGCGGTGGTAAAGGGTAGGCCTTGAAAGGGCTTCTAAGACTCTCTCTGGAACCATTGTAGGTCCGGGAGTTAACAGCCTCCTCTTTATTGGCTTCAAGACTTCCTCCTTTAAGAAAGGATTTTCAAGAACTTCATTATCACCGTCTTTTCACCGTAGTTTACAAAAAGAGCCGTAATTTTTGCACTCTCTCCCCTTCCTTCTACTCTCTTTACTACTCCCTTTCCAAACTTTTCGTGGTAAACTAGCTTTGGCCTTTTAAACTCTTCCTGTTTAGTTTCATCTTTAACTACGGCCTTTTTAGGAGCTCTCTTTTTAACCTCTTTAACGAGGTTTTCCGGAATCTCTGATAAGAACCTTGAGGGCGTTGTAGGCTTTCTATTTCCAAAGAGTCTTCTCTCTTTGGAGTGGGAGAGAATTAGCAGTTCTTTAGCTCTCGTTATTGCAACGTAAAAGAGCCTCCTTTCCTCTTCTACTTCTGTGCTTGAGTTTGAAGAGCGAACGTGTGGGAATATCCCCTCTTCAAGGGCTGAAACGAAGACTACGGGAAACTCAAGTCCTTTAGATGCGTGAACTGTCATTAGAGAGACCTTATCTCCCTCTTCCATCTGGTCTTGGTCTGAAGATAGAGATAGGTCGTTTAGGAATTCAATGTAGGCTTCTTTTCCCTTTAAGCGGTTTCTCTCTGCAAACTCCTCAATTGAGTTTCCAAGCTCTCTTACGTTTTCAAGTCTCTGCTCCCAGCTTTCAGGGAACTCTTCCCTTAAATAGGACTCATAGTCTAACTTTTTAACTAGGTAAGAGATTAGGTCGTAAGGAGGTAAGGTTTCACACTTCCTTTTAAGCTCTTTTAAAAGCTCAATTAGAGATTCAACTCCCTTTTTTTGCCTTTCCTGTTTTAAGTGGTTTTTAAGCTCTAAAAGTGCCGATATTGTGTCATTAGAGGCCTTTAAGGCCTCCTTTAGTAGGAACTGGCTCTTCTCTCCCAATCCTCTTTTCGGAACATTTAGTACTCTAAGTAGGGAGATTTCGTCCTTTTCTAACAGGATTAACCTTAAGTAGGCTATTATGTCTTTTACCTCTTTCCTTTCGTAGAACTTTAATCCACCTACAATTTGGTAGGGTATTCCTTCTCTCCTTAGTGCCTCTTCCAGTACTCTTGACAGGGAGTTTGTCCTGTAAAAGACTGCAAAATCTTTAAACCTATGTCCCTTTTTTAGGAGGTGTTTAATTGTTTTTGCGATAAAGAGGGCTTCGTCAATTTCGTTCTGTGCCTTGTAGAGCCTTATAGGCTCCCCTTTTGGGTTTTCTGTGTAGAGCTCCTTGCCTTTCCTAAAAGTGTTGTTTGATATGACGGCGTTTGCCGCAAGGAGTATAGTTTTGGTGCACCTATAGTTCTTTTCAAGCTTTATTACTTTGGCTCCTTTAAAGTCTTTTTCAAAGGAGAGGATGTTTTCTATGTTTGCTCCTCTCCAAGTGTAGATGCACTGGTCTTCGTCTCCTACGGCACATATGTTTCCCTTTTTTATAGTTAACGCCTTTGCTATTTCATACTGAACTTTGTTTGTGTCTTGGTATTCGTCAATTAGTAGATATCTAAAGTAGTCTGATAGCTTTTCCCCTATTTGGGTATTTTTAAGGAGCTCTTTTCCGAAAAGGAGTAAGTCGTCAAAGTCAAGGGAATTTGTCTCTTTGAGCTTTCTTGCGTAAAGTTCGTAAACGGCGTGGAGTTTATCGTAATCTGAAATTAAAGAATCGGTTGATATTGAGCCGTTTTTTATGCCGCTTATTATAGGGACTAACTTCTGGGGGGAGTAGAGCTCCTGGTCAAGGTTAAGCTCTTTAACTACGCTCTTTAGGAGAGCTCTCCTGTCCTCTTCGTCAATTACTAAAAAGTCCCTTTTAACTCCTACTTTGTCTCCGTAAGAGCGGAGAACCCTTAAACAGAAAGAGTGAAAAGTTGAAACCCAAACAGGACAAGACTTGCCTAGCAGAGACTCAACCCTCTCTTTCATCTCTTTGGCTGCCTTGTTTGTGAAGGTTATAGCTAAAATCCTCTCTGGTTCAAACTTTAGTTTCTCTATCATGTACAGGATTTTGTAGGTAATTACCCTGGTCTTGCCTGAGCCTGCACCTGCAAGGACTAAAAGGGGAGAGTCAAAGTAGATAACTGCCTCTTTCTGCCTCTGGTTTAGTCCCTTTAAAATGCTTTCCAAAACTCCTCCTTAGTGGCCGAATAAGGGTGAACCTTAAAGTGGAAGGGAACTTACTCTTTGTAGATAATCGTTGACACTGCGTGCTTGTAGGCAAGTATGTTTCCCATGTAGTTTCTCAGTTTTAAGCAGAACCTGTCAAAACCTTTTAGTTTTGCTTCAAGTTTGCTCCCGTTTCTAAAGTAAATTGTTATCCTCTTTCCAAGCATTTTGCGTAGCTCTCTACTTTGAACCCCTCCTAAAGTTGAACAGGCAACCACTTTATACCCTTCCTTTACCTTCTCCTTTATCTCCTTTTCCTGTTGAGGCGTTAAAGTGGGAGGTATAAAGCTAACTGAAGTTGCCGGTTTAACTATAAAGTATTCGTCGGTTTCTTCGTAAACTATGTCCCCTGAAGACTTTAGTAGTTGAAGGAGGGGTCTAACGTTTTCCGGGCGAACCGAGAGCTCCCTTGCCAGCTCTTCAAGGGTTCCCCTGTATTCTCCTACCTCTTCTAAGAGTTCTATGAGCTCTATTTGGGCTTCTTCCAGGGTCTTATACCTTTTCATCTTCTCTACTCGTAAAGAATTGTGGCTACTGCGTGTTTATAGACTAATGACTTCCCCTTGGGAGCTGTTAAGGACAGCGTGAAGTTGTCAAAGTCAAGCAAGGTCCCTTCAAGCCTCGTTCCGCTTATTAAGAAGACTACTACCTCTTTGCCTAAAAGGGAGGTAAGAACTTGGTCTTGAAGAGATTTTTTCTTCTCTTTCTTGGCCTTTCCCTCTTTTTCCTTAGCTTCTTTTTCTTCCTTTTTGCTCTCTTCTTTTTTAAGGAGCTCCACTACTAGGCCCTTTCCCCTTTTTACTTCTGCCTTTAAAAACCCCTCTTCTTCAAGCTCAGACAAGACTTTCTTTATAAGGTAGGGAGAGGCGTTTGCAAGGTTTGAGAGCTCCTCAACAGTTCCACTGTACTCTCCGAATTCCTTTAAGTATTCTTTAAGCCAAGTTTTTAACTTCTCCGACTTTGAATTAGCCATTTCCTTTCCTCCAAAGAACATTAAGAGGAGGCTTTTAATATCCTAGGTAGTATAGCCTCTTCCAAGCTTTTAGTGTTGTAATTTCCCTTTAAGAACTCCTCGCTTTCAAGTATCTTCTCGTGAAAGGGTATTAGAGTTTTTAACTCTCCCTCAATTATAAACTCGCTTAAGGCTCTCTTTCCTCTCTTTATTGCCTCTTTCCTGTTTTCTCCCCATACTATAAGTTTTCCCAAAAGGGAATCGTAGTAAACGGGAACTTCATAACCTTCGTAAATGTAGGTATCAACTCTAACTCCAAAACCTCCCGGAATTAAGAGTTTTCTTATTCTGCCGGGAGAAGGCCTAAAGTCCTTTTCGTAATCTTCACAGTTTATCCTAAATTCTATAGCGTGGCCTTTAGGGCTTGTTTGACTTAAGTCAACTTCCTCTCCCGCGGCTACGGCTATTTGCATTGCTATGAGGTCTTTGTTAAAGACCATTTCGGTTATGGGGTGTTCAACTTGAATTCGCGTGTTCATCTCTATAAAGTAGAAGTTCTTATCTTTATCTATTAGAAATTCTACCGTTCCGGCTCCTACATATCCTATATATTCGGCAATTTTCTTAGCTGCTTTATATAGTTCTTCCCTTAAAGTTTCGTCAACGAAAGGAGACGGAGACTCTTCAACTATTTTCTGATGTCTCCTTTGAAGTGAGCACTCCCTTTCTCCGAGGGTGAAGACGTTTCCGTGCTTGTCTGCGATTATCTGAACTTCTACGTGTCTGGGCTCTATTAAGTATTTCTCTATATAGACCTCTCCGCTTCCAAAGGCAGCTTCTGCTTCTGCCATTGCGGTTACTATTAAAGTTTCGGCTTCTTCTTCCCTCTCTATTAGCCTCATTCCCCTTCCGCCGCCTCCGTGGGCAGCCTTTACGAGGACGGGAAATCCTACTTTTCTTGCAAACTCCAAGGCCTCTTTAGCATTTTTTATTAATCCACTTCCGGGAACTACCGGCACTCCCGCTTTAACGGCCACTTCCCTTGCTTTTGCCTTGTCTCCCATTAGAACCATAGTTTCCGGCGAAGGTCCTACAAACTCTATACCGCAAGCTTTGCATATTTCGGCAAAACCCGGGTTTTCAGAGAGAAAGCCGTATCCAGGGTGAATGGCGTCTGCTCCGGTTAGCTCTGCCGCTGCTATTATTGCAGGGATGTTTAGGTAGCTCTCTTGGGGAAGGGGGCCTCCTACGCACACTGCCTCGTCTGCCAGGTAAACGTGAAGGGAGTTTTTGTCTGCTTTTGAATACACGGCAACGGTAGATATGCCTAGCTCCTTGCAGGTCCTAATTATCCTTACCGCTATCTCTCCCCTGTTTGCTATTAAGAGCTTTTTAAACATTTAATTACCTCGGTTCTATGTAGAAAAGGGGCTGTCCGTACTCAACAGGTTGGCCGTTTTCAACGAGGATTTTCTTTACGATTCCTGAGACTTCAGACTCTATCTCGTTCATAACTTTGAGGGCCTCAATTATACACAGGGTTTGTCCCTTTTCAACGTAGTCTCCCTCTTTAACGAAGGGTTCAGCTCCGGGAGCGGGAGCTCTGTAAAAAGTGCCAACCATAGGAGATTCTACTACAAAGTAGTTTTCCTTTTCTTCTTCTCTTCCTTCCTCTTTAACTTCCTTACTAGGTTGTAGTGGAGCTTTAGGGAGCTCTCCTTCCCTTTTGAACTTTGCCCTTAGCTTAAAGCCTTCGGCCTCAAGTTCTACCTCTTCAATAGAGGTATTTTCAAGGCTTTTTAAGAGCTCTTTTATCTTTTCTATCAAAATTCCCTCCTACTTTGCGTTAACCCTCTCTATGTACTCTCCCGTTTCAGGGTTCACTCTTACCGTGTCTCCCGGATTTATGAACATTGGAACCTGGATGACCGCTCCTGTTTCAAGGGTTGCAGGCTTTGTAACGTTGCTGACCGTATCCCCTTTAAAGCCGGGCTCTGTGTCAACAACTTGTAAAACTATGCTTTTTGGGAGTTTTACGGAAATAGCTTCTCCCTTGTAAAACTGAACTACTACTTCCGTATTTTCTTTTAAGAACTTTGCCTTTTCTCCTAAAGAGGTAGCCGGAACTCCTACCTGTTCGTAGGTTTTCGTGTCCATAAAGTAGTAAAACTCTCCGTCGTTGTAGAGGTATTCCATTTCCCTCTCTTCAAAGTCTGCAAGCTGTAGCTTTTCTCCTACCTTGTAGGTTTTCTCAACTACGTTTCCCGTTTTAAGGTTTTTTAGTTTAATTCTCGCAAAGGCTTGGCCTTTACCGGGTTTTACGTGTTGGTAGTCAACTATCTCGTAGGGAGCTCCGTCAATCTCTAGCTTCATTCCTTTAGAAATCTGGTTTACGTCTATTGAAGGCACGGTAAAACCTCCTTGAAGGGGAATTTGAGAAAATTATAACAACTGTAATGGCTAAAAAGGAGGTTGTAATTTGAAAAAGTTAATCTTCCTCACCTTTCCTCTCCTTTTCTCATTTACTACTTGTGGCCACAGAGCTCCTCCAAAACCCCCTTACTCTAAAGTCCCTCAAACTCCAAAGGTAAAGGGCCTTGTTCAAGACTACACGGCTCCACTTCTATGGTGGGAGAAAACAAAGACCTTTAGCGACGGCAGGAAACTTTCTGAACCAAATAAAGTAAGCTATCTGATTTTGATAAATTTTGGAAAGAGAAAGGTAAAGACCAAGGAAAACTACTTTAAAGACTTGCCTATAGGTTTAAGAGAAAAGAGGTGCTATCAAGTAGTTTCCATTTACAGTGGAAGAAAGAGTAAGCCTTCAGAGCCAAGGTGCATTGTAGGAAAAGAGCCTATTGAAAGAGTTCCTCAAATAGAAAAAGCCGTTGCCGGGGACGGCTTTGTAAAACTCCTTTTAAAGCCCTACGAAGGATATCAAGTTGAAGTTTTTAAAAATCAGAAACCGCCGTTTACGACTCCCTTTACGGTTTTAAATGGAACTAGTCTCTTTGTTGACAAGGATGTTAAAAACGGAAAGGAGTACACCTACTATTTAAGGTTTAGTAGTGGCAGTTTAAAAGGGAAGGTTTCTCCTCCTATAAAGTTAACCCCTGCAGATAGGGTTCCTCCCCTTCCTCCAGAAAACCCATTACTTATTTGCTGTAAAACTTGCCTCCTCGTGTGGGAACCGTCCCCTTCAAAGGACGTTGTTGGCTACTTAATAGTTTCCGGAAAAGAGAGGTTTTCCGTGAAAGGGATATACTATACCTTCAGTAAACGCCCTAAAGGGGTTTTTATCTACGCAGTAGATAAGGCAGGAAACCTCTCAAAACCTGTAAAAGTGGAGGCTAAAGGTGAAAAAGGTTGCAGTGGTAATGGGAAGTAAGTCTGACCTTCCGGTAATGGAAAGTTGCGTAAAGACTTTAGAGGAATTTGGGGTTCCTTACGAGGTTAAAGTCCTTTCTGCCCACAGGACAATTGACGAGGTGATAAAGTTCTGTGAGGGGGCAGAAGAGGAGTATGAAGTTATAATAGCCGCAGCTGGCTACGCTGCCCACCTTGGAGGAGTAATAGCCGCTAAAACTACCCTTCCCGTTATAGGGGTTCCACTTGACGCTTCACCTTTAAAGGGTATTGACTCTTTACTTTCAATAGTTCAGATGCCGGGAGGTGTTCCAGTTGCAACTGTTACTATAGGAAAGGCAGGGGCGAAAAACGCTGCAGTTCTTGCAGTTGAGATAATGGCCATAAAGTACCCAGAGTTAAGGGAAAAGCTCAAAGCTTATAGAGAAGAGATGAAAAAGAGGGTTTTAGAGGGATAGTATGAGAGTTTATCCAGAGTGTTTGCCTTGCTTTTTAAATCAGATAGTCAAAACTGCGAAAGTTGCCGGACTAAGCCGTGAGGATACCATAAGCATAGAGAGAAAGGTTGCCAAGTTCTTGTATAAGGACCTTAAGCCTGAACTTTCCCCAGGCTACAACGCAACCTTTGTTCACAGGATATTTAAGAAGGAAAGTAAGGTAGAAGACCCTTTTAAAAACCTAAAAGATAAGTACAACTCAATAGCTTTAAAGCTTGAGCCTATACTTTATGAAGAGTTTTACTTAAAGGCGGAAAACAGGCTTGCCGTGGCCGTTAAGCTTGCCGCCCTCGGGAACGTTATAGACTTTGCAGTTCCAACTTCCTTTGACCTTGAGAGGGAAATCAAAGACTTCTTTAAAACTCCCTTTGCCTATTACGACGAGGCTATTTTTGAGAGGTTTTTGGTCTCCGGAAAGAGCGTTTTGTACCTTGCAGACAACGCAGGAGAGATTGTCTTTGACAAGTTCCTTATAAGGGAGCTTAAGGAGAGGGGGCTTAAAGTTGTCCTTGCGGTAAGGGGAGCTCCCGTCTTAAACGACGCAACCTTGGAAGATGCCTTAAAGGTTAAGATTGACGAGGTTGTAGATGACATCGTTGACTCTGGAAGCGACGTTATAGGGATAGACCTAAAGGGAGCTCCTAAGGCCTTTAAAGAAGCTTGGGACAAGGCCTTTTTCGTTATATCAAAGGGCCAAGCAAACTTTGAGACGCTGGACGAGGTTTACGAAAAAGACATCTTCTTTATCCTTAAGGCAAAGTGTAATCCTGTTGCAAGGGAGCTAAGGTGCAATAAGGGAGAGCTTATCTTCCTTTACAACAAGCACCTTTTAGAGATTAGGGAGAAGGATGAGGGTGGTTAAAAAGGAGCTCTCAAGTGCTCCTTTAGTTTCAGAAGTTATAAAGAAAGGAGAGCTGGTTTGCCTCCCTACAGATACCCTATACGGACTAGTTGGGAGCTCTCTAATAAAGGAGGCGGTAGAGAGAGTTTACAGAATAAAGGGAAGGGAGCTCTCAAAGCCGTTAGTGGTTCTCTTTAATAGCCTTGAAGAGGCGGTTAGGTACGGCGTAGAGGTAGAAAAAGAGCTCTTTGAAAAGCTAAAGGAGCTCTACCCTGCTCCCCTAACTTTAGTACTTCCCCTTAAAAAAGATTCCCCTTTTAGGGAGATTTTCCGCAGGGACAACTTAGGGATAAGAATTCCCAAGGACGACTTTCTCCTTAAAGTTATAGAGCTCTCCCATCCCCTCTTTGCTCCCAGCGCAAACCCTTCCGGGAAAAAGCCTGCCCGAAACTGTAAAGAGTGCAGGGACTACTTTAACGGTAAGGTTCCCTTGTGCGTAGAGGGAAAAAGCTTTGGCGAGCCTTCAACGATAGTTTCTTTAATAGACGGCCTAAAAGTAATAAGGGAAGGTGCCTTCCCCGTAAGGAGGTTGACGGAGGTAATAGGTGGGTAGTTTAAAGGTTGTCTTTATGGGAACTCCCGACTTTGCCGTTCCTTCTTTAAAGGCCCTTAAAAGAGAAGGGTATGAAGTTCCTTTAGTAATAACTCAGCCTGACAAGCCTGCAGGTAGAGGGAAGAGGTTGAGGCCTCCTCCTGTAAAGGTTTTAGCTCAAGAGCTTGGATTGAGAGTCTATCAACCTGAGAAAGTTAAGGAGAACTGGGAGCTTAAGGGGATTTTAGAAGGAATAAAGCCTGACCTTATAGTTGTTGCTGCCTACGGTAAAATCCTCCCAGAGTGGCTTTTAGACCTTCCAAAGTACGGAACCATCAACGTTCACGCCTCTCTCCTCCCAAAGTATAGAGGAGCTTCACCGATTCAGTGGGCGATACTTAACGGGGAGAAGGAGACAGGCATAACCATAATGAAGGTAATTCCAGAGCTTGACGCGGGACCTATCCTCTCTCAGAAGAAGGTAAAAATTGAAGAGGAAGATAACGCTAAAACCCTCCACGACAAGCTTGCCAATTTAGGGGCAGAGCTCTTAGTAGAAACCATTCCAAGGTTCGTTTTGGGGGAAATAGAGCCTGTTCCTCAAGACGAAGGGAGGGCAACTTACTGCCCCCAGATAAAAAAGGAGATGGGAAGGGTAAACTGGCAGGAGGGTAGCAGGGAGATATTTAACAAAGTAAGGGCCTTCTACCCTTGGCCTTGTGCCTTTACCTCCTTTAAAGGAAAAGGGATTAAGCTCTTAAAGGTTCGTCCCGTTGAAGGCGAGGGAGAGCCGGGAGAGGTTATAGAAGTGAAGGGAGGGCTAAAGGTTGCAACGGGGGAGGGAGCTCTCTTAATAGAGAGGCTAAAGCCCGAAGGGAAAAAAGAGATTAGCGGAGAAGAGTTTGTGAGGGGCTACAGGGTAAGGGTCGGGGACAGTTTCGGGAATTAGGCTTATATTTATAAGTTGCAATTTATTTTCATATTAAGGAGATTAGGCGAATGTTAAAGACCAAGTTGGAAGAGTTTAAAGAGAAGATTAAGTCTTCCGGCCTAAAAATTACCCCTCAAAGGGTGGCCGTTTACAAGGAGATAGCCCAGAGCTCCGACCACCCTTGTGCCGAGGAGCTCTATGAGAGGCTAAAAGATAAGATAGAGGGCATTTCCCTCACTACAGTTTATAGGACCCTTGCAAGCCTTGAGAAAGCGGGGCTCGTAAAGAGAGTTCCTACCTTAAAGGACAAAATTAGGTACGACGCCAAAGTTGAGCCCCACAGCCACTTTGTCTGCGTAAACTGTGGAAAGATTGTTGACTTAGACTACGTTCCCCCGACTCCCGAAGAGGTTAAGGAGTTGGGAGATTCCCTAACTTGCACTTTAATGTGCTACGGAATATGTAAAGAGTGCCAAGTTGATGAGTAGATTTAAGCTCTTTATGGACCCGGTCTATGGAGAGTTTGTTAGGCTTGAAAAAGGCTCTTACCTGGACCGGGTAGTTTCCCACCCTTACCTTCAAAGGCTCAGGTACATAAGGCAGTTGGGCCCTTGCTACTTGGTTTACCCGGGAGCCGAGCATACCCGCTTTCAACACTCCCTCGGCGTAATGTGGTTAGCCGACAAGGCTTTTAGCTACCTTAAACTTAACGGTTTTAAAATTAGCGAAGAAGTTGAATTGGCAGTTAAACTTGCTGCCCTTGCCCACGACTTGGGCCACTCCCCCTTTTCCCACGCCCTTGAGGGAAAGGTAATAAACAGAAATCACGAGAGTTTAACCGTTTGGGCCCTTAAGAGGGTAGGGGATGAGGTAGGGCTTCCCAAGGAGCTTTTAAAGGACGCCGTTAAGGTAATAGAGAAAAGACACGAGAAACCTTACGCCTACCAGCTCGTCTCAAGTCAGCTTGACTGCGATAGGCTTGATTACTTAAGTAGGGACTCCTTCTTTACGGGAGTTTCCTTTGGCAAGGTTGAGGTTAACAGGATTTTAGTTTCAGCCCTTTTAGAAGGAGACGAGCTAGTCTGGAACTTTAAAGGTTTCAACTCTTTAGAGTCTTACGTAATGTCTCGCTACCAGATGTATTGGGCCGTTTACTTTCACAGGGGGAACATATCGGCTCAAGTTCTTTTGCAGAAGATTGTTAAGAGGATTAAGGAGCTCTTAAAGGAAGGGGTAAACCTTGAAATAGACGAAAACTTGAAGAAGGCCTTAAAAGAGGAAAGAGAGGAGGACTTCTTCAACTTAACAGACGGGAGTTTAATTTCGTCAATTTACCTTTTAAAGAACTCTAAGGATAAGGTTTTGCAGGATTTAGCCGAAAGATTTACGAAAAGGGCTCTGTTTAAGGCAGTTGAAGCCTCAGCAAGTGAGCTGTTAGAGCTTAAAGAGAGAGTGGAAAAACTGGGTTTTGACCCTGACTACTACTTTGAAGTGGTAGAGCCTTCAAAGGTTGCCTACTCTTATTACTCTCCCAACGGGAAAGATGTGATAAAGGTAAAAGTTGGACAAAGGATTGAAGAGCTCTCAAACGTTGCCCCCACCGACGCAATTAAAGCCCTCTCTAGAAAAGTTTCAAAGACCTACGCAGTTGTCCCCCCTGAAGTTTTACTTTAGAAAGTTTAGTAGCGATAGTCCTTGAACTTGGGATATTGCAGCAAGTAGTGCTTGATAGGCGGTTTTTGCCTTTTCAAGCTCTGAAATTGCTTTTGGGTAGTCAGCGTCTGTGAGCTTTGAGTTAAGGTCTTTCAGCTTTAGGTTAATTGACTCGTTCTGGGTTTCTAGGTCTTTTAGCACCTTTTGTTTAGTTCCAAGTATTGAGCGGTACTGGCTCATTTTTGAAAGGGCCATGTCGTAAGCTTCAAGGAGGCTAACTTCCTTGTTTCCGCCTCCGAGGTTGACCGTTATCTTGTCTGTTTGAAGTCTGTTAAGGTCTCCTGAGTTTACAATCTCAATTACCCTGTCTAGAACCTCAACTGCAAGGACTTTCCCTGAAGCTTGGTTTACTGCAAAGTACTCCTCTCCGTTAAAGTTTGTGTTTGTCTCAACTCCGGGAGCTACGGGAACCGTAGTTTCCTGTGTTGACCCTTGGTAAGTTCCGTCAGGGAGGAAAGGAGGAGCTTGGGTCTTGACTCCTCCAAAGAGGTAAGAGTCTCCCTCTTTTTCGTTTCCAAGCTGGAGGACATAGTTCCTAATACTTTTAAAGTAGTCTGCCAGCGTTTTAGCGTCTTCCTTTGTGAGAGCTCCTATGTTTAAGAGCTGTATAAACTTAACCCTTGCGTCTTCAAGGGTGTTAACTGCAGAGTTTAAAAAGCTCTCTGCAGAGTCTAAATAAGATGAGGCAACGCTAATGTTCCTGTTAAACCTTTCCAGTTTTTCAGAGAGTCTGTTTAGCCTTAAAGAGCGGGCAAAGTCTATGGGGTTGTCTGAGGGCTTTAAGATTGACTTTCCGGAGGAGAGCTCCAAGGTAGCCCTCTCTATCTTTTTGTTTCTCTGGTTGTCGTACCTAAGGAGTATTGAATAAATAACGTCGCTTGACACCCTCACGGCCTACCCCACCATGTTAAGTATAGTTTGAAGGAGCTCGTCTGAAACGCTTACCACTTTGGCTGCTGCCTCGTAAGACCTTTGGAACTTAGTTAGCTTTAGTAGTTCCTCGTCAATGTTTACTCCCGAAATCTCTTTTAACTTTTCCGTAATTGAGTTGAGTCTGAAAGTACTGTTGTCAAATAGATTTTTAACAGTTGAGACTTTGCTTCCTATAAGTGCCGTTATCTGGCTTGCGTAGTACTCGGAAAAGCTTAAGTCCCCAAGCTCAGGTATTTTTTTGTCTCCGAGCTCTATTAGTTTCTTTATGTTTTCATTGTCAGAGTTAAGGTTTGTAGGAGAGGCTGCGGCTGCTACTTTTTTGGGGTCGCTAATTGCCAGCACTATGTTTGAAGCGTCAATAGGTTGAGAGTTGTCAGATGAGAAGAGGGGCTCTCCGCTGTTTCCGTAAAGGTCGTACCCTTCCTGCTGTTGCTGGTTTACCTTCTGGGCAAAAACGGAAGTAAAAGTATTTAGTTTACTCTTAAACTCCCTAACTTCTTCTATCCCCCTTAAAATCCCTCCTACACTTCCCCTAAAAAGATTTCCTGAAATGTCAGCTCCTTGGGTTTTAACCTCTATCTTGTTTTCCTTAAACTCTAAAGAGAGTGGAAAGTCCCTCCCTTTAAGGACTAGGGGAAACCCTTTAGCAGTAAAGAGGTCAACCGTGTTATCTTCGTGAATTACTACCTTTGCCTCTATTAAGGAGGAGATTTCCTCAATTAACTTGTCCCTTTTATCTAAATACTGGTTGTACGATAAGGAGTTTTTATAAAGGGGAAGGGAGCGGTTAACGTCTGCAAGCTCTTTTAAGAGGTTGTTTAGTTTTGCTACGCTTTCCCTTAGTTTGTCTGCGTAGGTGTTTTCTATGTCATTTAAAGCTTGATAGCTCTGCCTTATCCTTCCAACTAGCGTTTGAGCCGCCGAAAGGAAATTCTCCCTTGCCGCTATGTCGTCGGGCTTTAAAGCTATGTCGTTTAGACTTGAGAAAAACTGGTTTATCTCCTTTGAAAAACCGCTTCCTTCTATGTCGTTAAAGACAGACTCTATTTGGGAAAGTATTGAGTACTTTTCTGAGTAGCCTTTATTTTCGCTCAGTGCCTTTATCCTCTGGGTAAAGAGGGCTCTATCAAAAAGCCTCCTTAACTCTTCAACCTTTACTCCTCCTCCTGGAACGTCGGCAAATATAGGCTCTTCTCTAGTGTAGCCCTCTGTGTAGGCATTGTCTATGTTCTTGGTTGTTGAGGTTATAGCGTTCCTTGCCGAAAGTAGAGCCTGACCGGCAACAGAGAGAGCTCCGAATATAGACATTTATCAACCTCTCCCTTTAACTTTGTATAAAATTATCGGAAGTAGGAGGGAAGTTTTTAAGCCTTAAAGTTAAAGGCAGAGCTCCCTTCTTTACCTGTATAGGTAGTTTTGGGAAAGAGCTCCTCAAGGAGCTCTCTTATAAAGGAGTAGTTGTTCGTAAGGAGGGCTCTTACTTCTTCGTTTAGCTCCTTTACCTCCTTAACCAACTCCTTGAGGTCTTTAAAGTCCTTTTCCTCAAAATGTGAGAGCTTACTTAAAACTTCTCTTTTTTCCTCTTGGAGCTCCAAAAACTCTTTAGGTTCTCCCAAAGGGAACTTAAGGAGGAGCTCCCTTTCCTTTTCTAGTATGTTTTTTAGTCTTAAAAGGGATGTTTTAGCTTTACTCATCCTGCAATTTCCCTTATTTTACTTAAGATTTCCCGTTGTCTCATAGATATGTATTTTCTTAAAGTTTCCTTTTCCCTCTCTTTTAGTTCAAGCTTTACGCCTACCTTTTCCTTATCTTCATAGGGCTCTAAAGATACAACCGTTCCTTCAGCCTCTACTCTTTTCTCCAAAGTTAATATTAAAAACTTCAACTTATCTCCGTATTTAAAGAGCTCTTTGGGAGCTATTATGCCTATGCCGTTTTCCGATATGTCTCTTACAGGAAAAAGAGTGGTTTTTCCCTTACTTATAACCCTAACTTCTATGGGGATGTTAGGGGAAGTAGTGATTCTTACAGATTTCCTTTGAAGCTTAGGGTCGTTAGAGGGAAGAGGGAAAGTCGTTTCTATAAAGTCTTTCCCACAGTAAACCATATTTCCCTCTAGTGTTCTATTTTGGCTGTATTGTTTGTCAAAGAAAACAGGGTAGAGCTTACCGCAATCTTGAACTGCCAAGCATAGTTTTGGAGAAGCCTCCCACTGGACGAACTTTTCGTTAAAGTCTATTACCTTTGCCTTCGTTTTGACGGGGAGCTCCTGGAAAAAGCTCATAACCTCAACATCTTTTCCCTTCTTCTTTACTTCCTCCAGCCACTCTCTTATCCTCTCTTTTACCTTCAACCTCTCCTCCTCTCTACTTGCCAAGTGTTAGTTTTGTTCCTAAATTTTCTTCCAACGGTTCGGGGCATAGCTCAGCTTGGTTAGAGCGCGTGCCTTGGGAGCACGAGGTCGCCCGTTCAAATCGGGCTGCCCCGACCATCCATCCAAACAATTCCCCCTGGGCCCGTAGCTCAGCTGGATAGAGCAACGGACTTCTAATCCGTAGGTCGGAGGTTCGAATCCTCCCGGGCCCGCCAACTGGAAACCAGCTTAAAGAAAGCAATCCCCACATATTCCCTAAAGCCGTCCATTGAGTCTTTAAGGTAAGTAGGGAAGGGGATAAAAGACAAAAGGTCATAATCTACTCCCCTTGATGCTCTATAATCGGCGGGAACGGGAATTATTTTAAATTTAAAAGCCTTAAAAATCATCACGCTTCTTGGCATGTGGTAGGCAGAGGTTATTAGACACACCTTTTCCCCTTTTACGATTTCTTTCGTGTATAGGGCGTTTTCAAAGGTCGTTCTGCTTTTACTCTCCTCAATGACCTCTTCCTTGGGAACTCCTAAAGTTAAGAGAAACTCTTTCATTGCCCGGGATTCTGGTTGATTGCTTAAAACCTTACCTCCTGAGACTACAATCGGGACCTTTAACGACTTCCACAGTTTGTAAGCTTCGTAAAGCCTTAAGGCTACCGGAGGTCTAACTGACGGGCCTCCCCCTTGACTTGGAGAGTGTGGAGTTATGCCTCCTCCTAAGACTACTATGTAGGAGCACTTAGGGTTTTTGGGATAGGGGTAAGCGTCTTCAAGGGGTTTTAGAATAAGGTCTCTTCCGACTCTCGTTGAAGGGAAGTATATAAGGAGAAAAAGGAGTGAAAGTAGGAAAGTTGCCAGCTTTTTCTTTTTTAAGTTAATAACTGCGAAAGTTAGAATGAGAAGGTAAAGCCCTGGGAGTATGAAGAAGTTTCCTACTAACTTTTTTATTAAGAAAATCATGGCCTTAAAGAGCTTTCAAACCCTAAGTCTTTTATCATCTCGTAGTCGTCCTTAAGGTTTCTTCCCTTTGTGGTCAGGTAGTTTCCCACCATTAAGGAGTCTGAAGGGAGGAGGGCTAAAGGTTGGAGCTCCTTTAAGTTGTACTCCCTCCCTCCACAAATTCTTATTTGAGTTTCAGGGAGGGACAACCTAAGGGCTACCAGGATTTTTAGGCACTTTAAAGGAGTTAGGTAGTTTGCCTTTTCAAGGGGAGTTCCCTTTATAGGGTGCAGGAAGTTTACCGGAACAGAGTCAACCTCAAGTTCTTTTAAGCTCTTGATTAATGAGACTATGTCTTCTTCTCTTTCCCCAAGCCCAAAAAGCCCTCCACAGCAGGTTGAAAGGCCTACTTCTTTTGCGTTAAGGACAGTTTTAAACCTGTCTTCCCACTTTTGAACTTTGGATATTTTAGGGTAAAACTCCCGCGAGGTTTCAAGGTTGTGGTGATACCTGTCAAGTCCGCACTCTTTTAAGAACTTAAGCTCTTCTTTCTTAAGTTGTCCTAAAGAGGCGCAGATTAGGGCAGAGCTCCTTTGGGACTTTATCTCCTCAATAACCCTTCCCAGTCTCTTTATCTCCCCTTTTTCCAATGAGATACCGCTTACTACGAAACTGAACCTGTTTATCCCCAAGTCAAACGCTGAAAAAGCCCTTCTTTTAAGTTCCTTATCTTCCAATAAAGGGTATTGAGGAGCGTTTGTCTTAAACTTTATAGACTGGGCACAGAACTTACAGTCAGAGGGGCACTTTCCACTTTTTGCGTTTAGTATGGCGCAGGTTTCAATGAAGTTTCCAAATTTCTTTAGTTTAACTTCGTAAGAGCTAAAGAGGAAACCGTAAAATTCTTTTACTGGGCTTTTAAGGACTTCAAGGACTTCCATTTTACTTTTTAAGGCTTTTTATAACCTGTCTGGATATTTCCTTAAATGTCTCAAGAACTCCTACTCCTTTTGTTGCAATTGCCTCAAAGTCAGGCCTGTTCCACCTGTTAAGGTCTTTCCTTAACACGTCAACTGGAAGGGCATTTGGAAGGTCTCTCTTGTTGTACTGAAACACTAAAGGTACATCCTCTATTTTTAAGTTGTAGTCCTTAAGGTTTTCTATCATGTCGTCTAAAGTGTCTAGGTTTGCGTCGTGCCTCTCTTCCTGTGAGTCTGCAACGAAAACTATACCGTCAACTCCTTTTAAAATAAGCTTTCTACTTGCTTGGTAAATTATCTGCCCTGGGGTAGTGTAAAGGTGGAACCTTACTTTAAAGCCCTTAACGTTTGAGACTTCTATGGGAACAAAGTCAAAGAAAAGGGTCCTTTCAGTTTCCGTGGCTAGCGTTATCATTTCGCCCTTATTTTCCGGCTTTACGTGGTCGTAAATCCACTTTATGTTTGTGGTTTTGCCTGAAAGGCCAGGCCCGTAATAGACAATCTTACAGTTTATCTCTTTCGTAGCAAAGTTTATAAACGGCATTTTCTCCCCTATTCAAAGAGGGTGTCAATGTCTAGGTCGTCTAAGTCTATCTCCTGAGAGATGGAGCTCTCCTCCTGTATTCTCTTTTCTATGCTCTTTAATGTGTTCTCAATCTCTCTGTAATACTTCTTAATCTTTACCCTAACTATTCCTAAATTTGAAAGTTTCTTGTCAAATATTGAAACTAAAATGTACTTGCCGTTAACGAGGACCATATATATACCTTCGTCTTCAGTTTCAGTAAACATGTGGTTAAGGGACTTATCTCCAAGGAGTTTTGATAGAGCTTCTGATGCAGCAACGTTTCCTGCAGTTAAAGAGGCAAAGGTAATGTCATCTGAAGAAAAGGCCGGAGACTCGCTCCGGCTTATTAATTGTCCTGCCTTATCAATAAGTAAAACTATCTTTGACTTACTCTCATTACAGAGCTTTGTTAAGTAGTCCCTGAGCTTTCTATCCTCTTCTGGCTTTAAGCTAAGCATCACTCTTCCCTATTGGTTAGTTCTTCCATCTTGTTAAGCCAATCCCAATGCCTGTTAACTTCTTGCTGAAGTTCTTCAATTTTACCCTTATTTTCCGGTTTAAACAAATGTTTGAACCTTCCTTGTATCTTAAGGTACTCTTCTAAGGGTTTAGGATTTCTAGGTCTGTAAGTTATTCTCCACTTTCCGTTTTCAACCTCAAAGAGGGGCCAGTAGTTGGTTTCTACCGCAAGCCTTGCAACTAACATTCCCTCTTCCTCTTTCGTTCTCCATCCCCTCGGGCAGACGGTAAAGGCGTTGATAAAAGAGGGTCCTTCCGTTAAGAGTGCCTTTTTAAACTTCTCCATAAGGTCTTTCCAGTGTGAAGGCGAGACTTGAGCCACGTAGGGAATGCCGTGGGCAGCTGCAACTTCAGGTAGCCACTTTTTGTGTTGAGGTTTTCCTAAGCTCTCTGAACCTACAGGTTGAGTTGTGGTGTTTGCGTATTTTGGAGTTGCTGAAGAGCGTTGAATTCCTGTGTTCATGTAAGCTTCGTTGTCGTAGCACACGTAGATAAAGTCGTGTCCCCTTTCTAAAGCCCCTGATAGGGACTGAAATCCTATGTCTGCGGTTCCTCCGTCTCCTCCAAGGGCTACAAACTTAACTTTCTTGTCTGTTGGGAGTTTCCCCTTTTTCTTTAGGGCTTTGTAGGCTGCTTCAACTCCGGAAATTGTTGCAGCTGCGTTTTCAAAAGCGTTGTGAATCCATGGGGACTTCCAAGAGGTGTAAGGGTAAACGGTTGTACAAACCTCTACGCATCCTGTTGCGTTTGCCCAGATTAGCTCGTAGCCTAGAGCGTTTGCAACCATGTACATTTGGCGGATTATTATTGAAGCTCCGCACCCTGCACAGAGCCTGTGGCCCGGTGCAAGCTTTTCTGGGTAGTTGGTAAGCTTTTTAAGGGGCGGCAGTTTTATAGCTGAAGTTTGAGTCTGAGCCATCTTTTTCCTCCATTACTCTTTAAGGTTAAGGTAGTTAATTAGTGGAACTTCTTTCCCTGCGGCTTTTTGCATAACCTTGTCTATTGCCTCTTCAATGTGGTGCACGTTTGTATCTCTTCCTCCTAAGCCGTATATGAAGCTCACTATTGGGTAAAGTTTTCCCCTCAGGTGCATTGCGGTAGCTACGTCGCTGTAAAGGGGGCCTCCTACCGCTCCGAAGGTTTCTGCCCTGTCAAAAACACCTACTGCTTTACAGTTTGAGCTTTCAAGGGCGTCCATAACGTCGTAGTAGGGGAAAGGTCTGTAGGTCCTGATTTTTATTAGTCCTACCTTTATGCCCTTTTCTTCCCTTAACTTGTCTATTACGAACTTTGCAGTTCCGGCCGTTGACCCTATGATTATCAGCACGTAGTCTGCGTCGTCTATTTTGTATGTCTCTATGTGCTCGTACTTCTTTCCAAAAGCCTCTTCAAACTGTTGGCCTACTTCCCTAATTACTTTGTAGGCCTCCATCATCGCTTCTCTCTGCTGTCTTTTAAACTCCATGTAAGAGTCTGTCATTGCTACTGGGCCGTGGGTAACCGGGTTTTCAACATCTAAAAGGGGATACATTACTTTGGTCTCTCCGATAAACTCTTCTACTGCTTTATCTGGAAGGAGCCTCACTCTTTCTATTGAGTGGGATATGACAAAGCCGTCCATTCCTACCATTACCGGAAGCCTTGTCCTTTCGTCCTCTGCGATTTTAAAGGCCTGAATTAGGTTGTCGTATTGCTCTTCGGCGTTTTCTGAGAAAAGCATTATCCAACCTTGGTCCCTTGCTCCCATTGCGTCTGACTGGTCTCCGTGGATGTTTATGGGAGCAGAAAGGGCTCTGTTAACTACCGTCATAACTATGGGAAGTCTCATTCCAGAGGCTATTCCTAAAACTTCCCACATGTAGGCAAGTCCCGGCCCTGCGGTTGCCGTCATGGCTCTTGCACCTGAAGCTGCAGCTCCAACGCACGCAGACATTGCAGAGTGCTCACTTTCAACTGGGATGTACTCTGTGTCAACAAGGCCGTTGGCTACAAAGTCTGCAAAGAACTGCATGAGCTCCGTTTGAGGGGTTATTGGGTATGCAGCTACAACGTCAGGGTTTATCTGCCTCATTGCCTCTGCTGCGGCCATGTTCCCTGAGTAGGGAACGTATGTTATCTCTTTTATCAGTTCAGGCCTCATGGTTAGTCCTCCTCGCGGAACAGGTATTCTGGTTTCATCTCAAGTGCCTTCGTTGGACACTCGTGGGCACATATCCCGCACCCTTTGCAGTGCTCGTAGTCAATTCCCACCATTTTCTCTTCTTTTACCAAGATGCAGGAGTCTGGACAGAATACCCAGCAGAGCATGCAGTTGACGCACTTTTGGGCCTCAAAAACCGGCCTCCAAGCTCTCCACTCTCCCGTGTTGTACTTTTCGCTTGAGCCTGGTTCAGGTATTACTGCACCTATTGGCATCTCTTTCCAGCTTTTCCCCATCATTCTGCCGTTACCTCCTTGTAGGCTCTGTGTAGTGCCCTTATGTTTGCGTTTAGGGCATTCTCTGATAGCTTCTTCCCAAAGGTTTTCTTAAGGTCTTCTTCTACTGTCTCTATTTTAACTATGTCTCCTAGAACTTTTACCAGAGCTCCCAGCATTGGAACGTTCATAAGGGGTCTTTTAAGCTCTTCCATCGCTATTTTGGTTGCGTCAACTGTGTATATCTTCCTTCCCTCTATTTTGTACTTCTCTCTGACCTCAGCGGGGGTTTTGTTTGTATTTATCACAAGGATTGCGTTTTCGTCTGTTCCCTCTAAGAAGGGAACAGTTTTAAGGAGGGTTGGGTCAACTACTACAACTATGTCAGGGTTTAAGACCATGCAGTGGAGGGTTATTGGCTTTTCAGAGACTCTGTTGTAGGTTCTTAAGGGAGCTCCTGAACGCTCCGCTCCGTAATCTGGGTTGCTCTGGGCGTATTTCCCTTCTCTAATTACTGAAGAGGCTAAAATCTTTGAAGCCGTTACGGCTCCCTGACCTCCTCGGGCGTGCCACCTTATTTCTATCATTACTCTCCTCCAGATATAAGTTTCATGTCTTCAAGGGCTTTCCTTAGTGTTAGTTCGTCTGAAGAGTCTATGGTTCCTCCGTAAGGTATTCCGTATCCTATCCTATAGACCTTAACTCCCAGCTTTGTTAGCCTGTCTGTAAGGAACTTTGCCGTTGCTTCACCTTCTACGGTGGGGTTTACGGCTATTATGACCTTCTCTATGCTCCTTTTTCTTATCCTTTTAAAGAGGTTTTCTATGTTAAGGTCTTCCGGGGAAATGTCTTCCAGCGGAGATATTACGCCTCCTAAAACGTGGTAGAGTCCCTTGTATTCTCCCAGTTTCTCAATTGATACTGCGTCTCTCGGCTGTTCTACTACCAAGACTGTCTTCCTATCCCTTTCTGGGTCTGTGCACACGTAGCAGAGCTCCTCTTTTGACGGAAGTCCACACTCTTTGCAAGGTTTTAGCTCTTCAAGCTCTTTTAAAGCGTTTACGACAATCCTTCTCCTTTCTTGGGGAAGTTTAGACAGCTGAAGGACTGCCCTTTCGGCGGCCCTTTCGCTTATACCCGGAACCTCTGAGAGGAACTCTATTAGAATTTCAAGGTTTTCAGGGTAAATCAAAAGATTCCTCCTAAGCCTCCCGTTATCTTCTCCATCTCTTTTGTAAGGAGCTCCCTTCCTTCTTTAATCGCCTGGTTTGCCGCTAAAGCTATAAGGTCTTGAAGCATCTCTTTCTCTTCAGGTTTTAAAAGCTCAGGGGCTATTTCAATTGAGACTATTTCCCCTGACCCTTTTGCAACTACTTTTACTGCTCCTCCCCCTGCCGTCCCCGTAAACTCCCTGTTCTCAATCTCCTCTTTGAGTTTTAACGCCTGTTGTTGCAACTGCTTTGCTACTTTCATAAGCTGGTTTATATTACCACCTCTAAACATTTTTTCCTCCAATTTTACAAGGTATTTAAAATTGTAAACAAATTGTAAAAACTTCACAACGGGGAGAAGATGGAGCTTGAGAAGGAGAAGGTTTTAATAATTGCAGTAAAAAGACCTAAAGAGGAGATAGACCTTGAGGAATTAAAGGGCCTTATAAAAGCCTTGGGAGGCGAAGTTGTAGGTGAGGTCGTCCAGAAAAGGAGGGCCTTTTCTACCTCTACCTACATAGGTAAGGGGAAGCTTGAGGAGCTAAAAGGTAGGGAGGCAACTTTAATCGTTTCCTATCATCCTTTAACCTACTCTCAGAAGAGGAACATTGAGGAACTGGTAGGAATCCCGGTTATAGACAGAACCGAAGTAATCCTTGAGATTTTCTCCCGAAGGGCAAGGACTAAGGAAGCTAAACTTCAGGTTGAGCTTGCAAAGAATTACTACCTCCTTTCCCACCTTAAGGGTTTCGGTAGGGAGCTCTCAAGGCTGGGAGGTGGCGTAGGGACCAGAGGGCCGGGTGAGACCAAAAGTGAAGTTGAGGCAAGGAGGATAAGGAGGAGGATTTATAAGCTAAGGAAGGAGCTAGAGGAGGTCTTAAAGAGGGGGGAGCTTTTAAGGAAAGGGAGGAAGAAGAAGGGCTTTAAAACAGTGGCAGTTGTTGGATATACCAACGTGGGGAAGTCAACGCTTGTTAGGACGCTAACTAAAAAAGAAGTTTTCGTTAAGGACATGCCCTTTGCAACTTTAGACGTTAAGACAGGTTCCCTTTACTTAGGTGGAGAAAAGGTCCTCGTTTCAGATACTGTAGGCTTTATAAGAGACCTTCCCCACGAGCTTATTGCCTCTTTTAGAGCCACTTTAAGTGAAGTTAAAGAGGCCGACCTACTCCTTATAGTCTTTGACGTTTCCTCTCCTAAACTGCAAGAGGAAATTGATTCTGTCTATAGAACTTTAAAGAAGCTAAAGAGTTGGGAAAAGCCAAAGATATACGTAGGAAATAAGGCAGATAAAGTTGTAGGAAAAGAGGAAGAACTTAAAGAGCTTTACGAGAGAGTGGCCGGTTTGCTTCCTGAACCTGCCCCTGTTGTTTTTACTTCTGCTACTAAAGGTTGGGGAATTGATAAGTTAAAGCGGGAGGTAGAGCGTGTGCTCCTAGAACTTTAAGGTAAACTTTCTTTAAACGAGAAAATAGGCCGTGCTATTAAAGGAGCATTTTATTAAGCTCTTCTATTTCCTCTGTTTCCTTTAGCTTTTTGGCTATTCTTTTACCTACTTTCCCGCTTTTACAGACTTTTAATATATCTTTATAGAGCTCCCCTGCCTCTTTAAACCTCTTTTCCTCAAAAAGGGCGTCTGCAACTATCTCTCCTACTTCAACAAACTCCTCCTCTGAAAGTTCCGGATTACTAAGAACTATCTTCCCAGCCTCTATTATGTCTTTAAGCCTTTCCTGCTCTATGAGTATAGTTGCAAGTTCAGAAAAGGCGTCTATCAGTATCCATACATTGTCAGATTCTTTAAGGAGCTCCCACAGAACTTCCTCTGCTTGGTCGTACCTTCCCTTCTCTATTAGGAACTCTGAAAAGAGCTTTTGAGCGTCCTCCTTTACGAAACCTTCTGATACGGCAACGGCCTTTCTGTAGTAGTATTCTGCAAGCTCTTGGTTTCCAAGAAGGTCGTAGAGTGCAGCGGCACTTTGGAGAACGTAAACCGCTTCAGGGTATAGGTTTAAGGTCCCAAGGACTACATCCAAGGCCTCTTCGTATTCTTGAGCGTTAACCAGTACTTCAGTAAGCTTTTGCCTGTAGTCAATGTTCTTAAAGTCAAGTCTGCAGGCCCTTTTAAGCTCTTCCTTTGCCTCTTCGTTTCTGCCCTGCTCAGAGTAAACCTTCCCCAGCTCAAAGTGGAGCTCTGCAGACTCAATCCTTGAAATTCCCTCTTTTAATATCTCTTCTGCCTTTTTATACCTTTTCCTTAGTAGGTAGTGGCGTCCCAGCTCAAGGTAAGGAAAGAGGAAGTAAGGCTCTAAAGTTATGAGTTCTTCAAGGGTCTTAACCATCTTCCGAAAGTTGTTTGTCTTCTTGTAGAGTTTGTACAGCTCTAAGTAAACTTCTTTGTCAAAGGGGTTTAACTTTAAGGAAGATAAGAGCTCCCTCTCTGCCGCCTTAAAGTTCCTCATAAGAGCAAGGTTAATCCCTCTCTGTAAGAGCTCTTTAGACCTTATCTCTGTTTCTAGAAACCTTGCCTTCTCAAAGAAACTCTCGGCCTTCTCCAGATTTCCCGCTCCTTCGTAGGCTTGAGCTAAAAGGAGGTAGTATTCAACGCTCTTTAGTGGATACTTTGAGAGCTCCCTTATAGCTCCGTTAAAGTCCTTTGCCTTTATTAGGTCTTCCGCTTTTTTTAGGATTTTCCTTTCCTCTGTTCTCTCTTTCACTTAAAAACCTCTAAAATCCTATGTTGAGAATTACCTTGATTTTAAGTATAAATCAGCTCAACCGATTTTCAACTGGAGGGAAAATGCTCTCTAAAATAAGGAACAACCTTCGTGCTTTCAGCTTACCCTTGTGGATAGTTGCTGCCTCTTTTATTGGAACGATTTTCTTCGTTTGGGGGAAAGGTAGCTTTTCTGGCCCTTCGGCAAGTGAAGTTGCAACGGTTAACGGAGAGGGTATTTCCCTTACAGAATTTAACAGAGAGTACCAGCGGGTAGAAGAGCTCTTAAGGTCCCAGTTTGGAGAGAACTTCAGGAAGTTTGTAAAGGACAGGGAGATAAAGGCCATTGCCCTTAACAACCTGATAACTAGGCACCTTTTGCTTCAACTTGCAAGGAAAGAGGGACTTAAGGTTAGCGACTGGGCAGTTGCCAAATACATTGAAAGCGTACCCCTGTTTCAAGAAAAAGGTAAGTTCTCCTTAAAGCTCTACGAAGAGTTTTTAAAGGCGAACCACCTTACTCCCTCAATCTTTGAAAAAACGGTGAGAGAAGACCTTTTAATTCAGAAAGTTTTAAGCGTTGTAAACAACGCTCCCTCTTTAACTAAGTTTGAGCTTACAGAGCTCTACAAAAAGCTCTTTGGGAAGAGGAAGTTTAAATATAAGCTCTTTAATGTAGATGAGCTTATAAATAAAGTTAGCGTTTCCCCTGCTGAGGTAGAGGAGTTTTACGCCAAAAATAAAGAGATGTTTAAAGAGGAAAAGGGAGAAGCTGCCTACGTTTTAAAGTTTAAAAAGGACAAAAGAGGGGAAGAAGAGGCAGAAAAAGCTTACAAACTCGCAAAAGAAGGAAAGTTTCAGGAACTACTAAAACTTAAACCGGAAGTTTTAGAGGATAAATCTCTTTTAAGTGAGCTAAAAGATAAAAAGTTCCTCTTTAAGACTACCGATAGTGAAATAGAACTGGCCTTTAAAGCGTTCAGTTTTAAATACAAGCCTTTAAGTCAGGTAAGTTCTGAAATTGAAAAGCGTCTTAAGGAGGAAAAAGCCCTCCAGCTTGCTGCAAAGCTTGCTCAAAGTTATAAAGGAGAGCTCCCGAAAGAGACCCAGAGCTTAAGCATAGAAGATTTTGTAAACACCTTTAAGCCTTTAGACCTAAAGAAAGTTGAAGAGCTCTTTTTGAAAGTAAAAACCGGGAACAGGTTGGTTGTGCCCCTTTTAAAGGGATATGGAGTTTTTGAGCCTGAGACCTCCCTTGAGGCTAAGGAGATTGATAAGGATAAAGAGGAGAAGCTTAAAAAGCTTGTTATAAACGCTAAAAGGAAAAGCGACTACTTGAACCTTGTAAACCTCCTGAGGCAAAGGGCTACCATAAAGGTTAACCCAAACTACTTTAGAGGTTCTTAATGAAGAGTATGACAGGCTACGGAAGGGGAGAATTTGAAAACGAAAATATAAGAGTGGTTGTTGAGCTAAAGAGCGTTAACGGAAAGTCTTTAAGGATAAGGTACGGCCTTCCGAAGATTTTCTATTCCCTTATAAACGAAGTGAAAAGGGAGATTGAAAAAGTCGTAAAGAGGGGAGACTTGGAAGTTTCGGTTAGCTACCGCTTTTCTCCTTCCTTTAAGGTTCCTTACAGGGTAAACTACGGGGAAGCTTTAGAGCTTATTAAAGCTTTAAAGAGGATTTCTTCCCTCTCTGGAAAGGAGATATCTTTAAGCGGTAGAGACTTACTTAGCGTGCCGGAAATTTTCGTTAGGGAGGAGCCGGAAGGGGAGGAGTTTAAGGGAGCTCTCCTTTCTGCCCTTAAAGAGGCCCTTTTAAACCTTGACGAGGCAAGAAAGAGCGAGGGAGAAAAGCTTAAACTGTTTTTTGCCCAGAGGCTTAAAGAGATTGAAAGATACCTAAAGGAGATAGAGAAGGATGCTTTAAAGGTGAAAAAGCTCCTTTTTAACAGGTTAAGGGAGAGGGCAAGGGAGCTCCTGTCTTCCCTTGAGGTAGAGCAAGAGTTTACAAAAAGAGTTGAACTTGAAGTGGCAATTCTTGCAGCTAAACAAGATGTGTCTGAAGAGCTTTCAAGGCTTTGGGCTCACTTAAATAGGTTTAAAGAGCTTATGGAGATAGAAAGTGAGCCTGTAGGAAAGAGCCTAGACTTCCTCTGTCAAGAAATGCACAGGGAGATAAACACTCTGGGAAACAAGTTAAAGGAAGTTAACATAACCGACCTTGTAGTAAAGATAAAGGGAGAAGTTGCCAAGATAAAGGAGCAGGTTCAAAATGTTGAGTAGGGAAGAGGGACTCCTTATAGTAATCTCTGCCCCTTCTGGAACGGGAAAGACTACTTTGTGCCACATGCTGCTAAAAGAGTTCAACAACGCCGTCTTCTCTGTCTCTTTTACCACGAGGAAGCCGAGAAAGGGAGAGGTAAACGGTAAAGACTACTGGTTTGTAAGTAAGGAAGAGTTTGAAAGGAGGATAAGAGAAGGGGACTTTTTAGAGTGGGCCAAAGTTTACGGCAACTACTACGGAACTTCAAAAAGCCAAGTTCTAAAAGCCTTAAAGGAAGGGAAAGACGTAATCCTTGACATAGACACCCAAGGAGCTCTTCAGGTTAAGGAAAGGTTCCCAGAAGCGGTTTTAATATTTATTCTCCCTCCTTCCTTTAAAGAACTTGAAAATCGGTTAAGGAAGAGGGGAACCGACCCTGAAGAGGTAATAGAGAAGAGGTTAAAATTTGCAAAAGAAGAGATAAAGAGAGCGAGGTTCTACGACTACATAGTGGTAAACGACGAGCTGGAAGTTGCCTACTTTAAGCTAAAGTCTATCATTACTGCTGAAAAGTGCAAAAAGGATAGGTTCTTAAAACAGGCAGAAGTTTTTATTAGCGACAAGGAGCTCTTAAAACTCTTAAAAGGAGGAGAAGGTGAGTAAGAGGATACCTTTAGAGCCCGTAGTTAAGAAAGTGGGGAACTACTACGAAACTGTCCACGTTGCGGCTAAGAGGGCAAGACACCTTTACTCTGCTGACCCTTACACTTTTGGAAAGGACGAAAAGGGGGAAGAGCACAAGAAAACCGTTATAGCCCTCTTTGAAATCCTTGAAGGGAAAGTGTGTCCCAAAAGAGGAGAGTAATGGCCTTTAAGGTTTTGGAAAACCGTTCCCTTAACGGGAGGGACTACCTCCTTAAGGTTAAGGTGGACAAAGAGCTCATTTTAAAAGTTAAGCCTGGACAGTTTGGTATGGTTCAAGTTCGCCCTTCCCTTCAGTTTGACCCCCTTTTAAGGAGGCCTTTAGGGATTTTTGACCTTGAAGGGGATAGCGTTTCCTTTCTCTATAGGGTTTACGGCAGGGGAACGGAGCTCTTAACAAGATTAACTCCCAAAGAGGAAGTGGAAATTCTAATGCCCCTTGGGAGCTCTATTCCTGAAAAGGGAAGTAGGTACCTGTTTATAGCCGGAGGGATAGGGATTGGAGGGGTGTTTCTGGGAGCCAAGCTCTTTAAGGAAAAGGGAAAAGAGGTTTTAATACTTTACGGAGAGAGAAACAGGGAGAGCCTCTCTGCCCTCTCCTTTATTGAGAAGTACTCTATTGACTCTGTTATCTACACGGAAGACGGCTCCTTTGGGAAAAAGGGACTTATCACTCAAGACTTAAGCCTTTATAAAGACTGGACTTGGATTGCCTGCGGTCCTACTCCTATGCTCAAGGCCGTTAAGGAAATTGCCGAGGAGCTTTCCGTAGAGTGCTACCTCTCTTTAGATAGGAGAATGGCCTGCGGAGTTGGAGCCTGTTTAGGTTGCACCGTTGAGACTGTTTACGGGTACAAAAGGTGTTGCGTGGAAGGTCCTATTTTTAAGGCAGATGAGGTTATTTTATAAGAATTTTCAACTGGAAACTCTTGCCAATTATCTTTCAGGTTAGTAATTTTAAACTTCCACCTCTTTTTTGGAGAACTTTAAATGGCAGATAGAGTTTTAGGGATTTCACAGGAGCTCTTAGAAAAGTGCGTAAGGTGCGGTTCCTGTAGGCAAGTTTGTCCTGTATTTAACATAACCAAAGAGGAGCCGTCAGTTGCAAGGGGAAAGATTTTCCTTGCAGACATGATAAACAAAGGGAAGGTAGAGGTAAACAAAGAGATTGCAGACTTCTTTAACCTGTGCACTACCTGCTTAAGGTGTGAGGAAATCTGCCCTGTTATGGTTGACTACGAGAAGATAATAATCTCTGCAAGGGCCCTTGCTGCTGAAAAGGTGGGTATAAGCCCTGAAAAGAGGGCTGCAATAAAGCTCTTTTCAAACAGGAAACTACTTGAAACCGTAGGAAAGTTAACGGCTCCCTTAAGTAGGTTTTTCACTAAGTCTTCAAAAAGCCCCTACAACAGACTCTTACCCTTTAAAGTTCCAAAGTTGGGCAAGGTCCTCCTCCCCGAGATAAAGGCAAGACCTTTTAACTACGAGGATAGGTTTTTCCCGGCTAAAGGGAAGGAGAGGGCTAAAGTCCTCTTTTTTACGGGGTGTATGTTTAACAACTTCTACTCTGAAACTGCCGAGAGCGTAGTTAAAGTTTTAAACGCTCTTGGGTACTCTGTTTTGGTTCCTAAAGAGCAGTACTGTTGCGGAGCTCCAGCCTTCTTCTCAGGTGATTTAAAGAGCTTTGAAAAGATGAAGAATAAGAACTTAAAGGGTTTGAGCCGTCAAGAGGCAGATTTCGTGATTACTGCCTGTGCAACCTGCGGCCACGTTTTAAAGAAGGAGTATAAAGAGCTCCCTTTTAAGGTAAGGGAGCTAATAGAGGTTCTCTTTGAGAACATAGAGGAGATTGGGAAGTGGGAGCTCCCAGAAAAGCTAAAGTTAACCTGGCACCACCCTTGCCACATAGTTAGGGGTCAGAAAATCCCGAGAAACTATCCCCTTGATGTCCTTAAAGTCCTAAAAAATGCAGAGTTTGTTCCCCTAGAAGAGGCAGACAACTGCTGTGGCATGGGAGGCTCCTTTAAACTCTCTCACCCTCAGATTTCAAGGGAAATACAGTTGAAAAAGGCAAGGAACATAGACAAGACAAGAGCAGATTTCGTCTTAACAGAGTGTCCCGGTTGCGTTATGAACATTGCAGAAGGTTTAGAAAGGATAGACTCTAAAGTTAAATCCCTTCACATAGCAGACCTCTTGGTTAGAGCCCTTCCTGACAGTTAAAAGTGTAAAATAATCCTGATATGAGGGCAGATTCACTATTTATTGCTGTTCTTCTTTTCTTTTCTCTCCTTTTAGGCTGTACCAATAGGGATGATTCTATAGACCTACTTTCTCAGGAGAAACCGCTTCTCCTGCCCCTAAAGGCTAGCGCTTTCTTTGGTTATTTCCTTAAAGAAGATTTAAAAGTTGGTCAAGAGTCTTCTAACGGCGATGTTATAAGGTTTTTAAACTTCCCTCGCTTTAAAGCCGTTATAGCAGACGGTAAAACCGTTAACAGGCTGAAAAAGATAACCAGCAATTGGGTTCCTCTCTGTTTAGTTGCTCTAAAGGGAGATAAAAGATACTTTCTCGTTGTTAAAAGGGAGCTCCTTAAAGAGCCTACCCCTTTAATAAAGCTTGTAAAAGGTTGGAACTACGGCGTAGAGCTCTTAAAAGACCCTGCAGTTGTGTATTACCTAACTGGAAAGAGAGAGCTTAGAGCTTTTAAATTCTTGGCTTGCGAAGGAAGAGATGAAGTTAAGTAAATACTACTTACTTTTAATCCTGACTTTCGTAGTAAGCCTCGTAGTGGGAATAGGGAGCTATTTTATAGCCTACAACTTATCAAGGAATTCCATTTTAGAGTTCAGCCGTGAAAACGCCCTTAACTACATTGAAACGGGAGCAGCTCTTTACGGTTCAAAGAGGAAAATTGAAGAGTTAGAAAATATATTAGAGAAGGCACCTTACATTCTTAAGGTTAAAGTTGAGAAAGGAGCTCCCAAATCCGCCTTTCAAGTGGAAAAGACGCTAATATTTCCTGACGGGAAAGTTCATGTTCTTATAACCTTAAACCGCTCTTTAATAGAGGGAAAAGCCTTATTACTTGCGACTAAGATTGCCTTTTTAACCCTCCTTTTAACCGGACTCACTTTGCTTTCCTACCTCTTTGCCGTAAACAAGCTCTACTTTAAGCCTTTAAAAGAAATCGTCAGAGACGTTAACTCTGTAAGTGAAGGTTCCCTTAAAGAGCTCCCCCTTTTCGGTAGCGACGAGTTTGGCAGGATAAGAGAGAGCATTAACAGAATGATAAGGAGTATAAAGGAAAGGGACGAGAAGGCAGAGCTTATGTCCTCCTTCGTGAGCCTCTTAACCGTGGAAGAAGGTATAGGAGAGAACTTTACCTTTCTTATGAAAAAGCTTTTAAGATTTACCGGATTTGACGGGGTATTAGTAGGAATTAAAGAAAAGGGGGGATTTGTCCTGGTTAAGTGCATAACCAGGTACGAAGAGAGAGAGTTCTTAAAGAACTCTGACGACTTAGATAACATTGAAGAGTACCTCCTTGAAGTGGGTAAGGAGGTAGAGGTTAAGAAGAAAGGTTCCCTTTTAAAGGGTAAGTTAAAGTATGAGTACGCTTACGGCGTTCCCCTTATCTCTTTTTCCCAAGTTAAAGGTTATTGTCTCTTTTTTAAAAAGAGAAATTCAGGGCTTAAAGAGGAAGATAAGCTCTTTATAAGAAGCATTGCCAGGTCAATAGCTACTGCCGTTGAAATTGGCTCACTTATAAAAGAGTTAAAAGGAAGGTTAAAGGAAGAGGCAGAGTTCCTTAAGTTGGTTTTAAGGAATTTCGTTAGGGGATTGGAAATAAGGGAGCCTTACTCTGAAGGGCATTCTGAGAGGGTTGCTTACTACTGTAAAAGGATAGCCCAAGAGATGGGGCTTACCCAGGAAGAAATAGAGAACGCTTACTTAGGAGGCCTCCTTCACGATGTAGGTAAAGTGGGAATTCCAGATAACATTCTTGCAAAACCTTCTAAGCTAACTGAAAGGGAATATGACTTGGTAGAGTTCCACCCCCTTTTAGGGTACGAGCTTTTTAAGGATGTTGGGATTTCCGAAGAGGTTTTAAAGTGCATAAAGTACCATCACGAAAGGTGGGACGGGAAAGGTTATCCAGAAGGCCTTAAGGATAATGGGATTCCCCTTTTGGCAAGGATAGTTGCGGTTGCAGAGGCTTTTGAAACTATGATGAGAAAAAAGATATACGGAAGCGTAAAGAGTAAAGAAGAGGCTGTTAAAGAGCTCCTAGAACTTTCAGGTAAAGCTTACGACCCTTTAATCGTCAAAACCGCTGCAGATGTCTTCCTCAAGGAAGAACCTCCTCAACCTGAAGACCCACTTTCAAGTTGGGTAATAGACGAGGTTAAAGAAAGGTTCTTTGACTACCTCTTTAGAGATCCTTTAACTGGAGTTTTCAATAAGAACGCCTTGGATTTGGCCTTTAAAGTTGCAAAGGATAGACTAAGGGAGCTCTCCTGTGCAGTTATTAAAGTTCACAATCTTGAGGAGGAAAAGACCTTTATCGTAAAGTTCGTAAACTTCTTAGTGAAGGAGTTCCCAGATTCTGTTCTAGTAAAGTATTCCAATAGTCTCTTCCTCCTTTTCCTTCCCCCCTACCGTTTAAAAGAGCTCGTAAATAGCTTACGGGGCCTTGAAGCTGAAATAAGAGTAAAAATTGAAGTGGAAGTTTTTGACAACTTGGAGAGTTTGGAGTCTCTGAAAGAAAAATTAAAGACCTTGAGTAATTCGGACTCTTTATCCTTTTTGTAAAAATTCTGTAAAAAGTTTGTTAAAATGTTTATCAACCTCAAGCGGAGGAGAGGAAATGAAAATACACGAGTATCAAGCAAAGGAAATCTTTAAGGATTACGGACTTCCAATTCCAAGGGGAATTGTAGTTCACAACGCCCACGAAGCGGAAAGGGCCGCTAAAGAACTTGGAACTCCTGTTGTTGTAGTAAAGGCTCAAGTTCACGCAGGAGGAAGGGGAAAAGCAGGTGGAGTTAAGCTGGCAAAGAGCCCTGAAGAGGCTGCCAAGATAGCCGCTCAGATGATAGGGAGCAGGCTTAAAACCTATCAAAACCCTGAAGGTCTTCCTATAAACTGCGTTTTAATTGAGGAAGGAGTAAACATAGACAAGGAGTTTTATGTAGGTTTAACCCTTGATAGGGAAACTTCCCGTCCAGTCTTTATGGTCTCTGCTGCAGGGGGAATGGAGATTGAAGAGATAGCCAAAACTAACCCGGAACTGATAATAAAGGAGCACGTTGACCCGGCTATGGGGGAGCTCCTACCCTACCAAGCAAGAAAAATCGCTTTCAAGATAGGACTTACAGACAGGAAACTTGTAAACCAGTTTGTAAAGATATTAAACACCCTTTCAAAGATGTACTTTGAGCTTGACGCCTCTTTAATTGAGATAAACCCTTTAGTTAAAACCAAAGAAGACAACTTCATCTGTCTTGACGCGAAAATAGACTTTGACGACAACGCCCTATACCGCCACCCGAAAGTTCAAGAGCTTGAAGATACTACCCAGATAGACCCTCTTGAGCTTGAAGCCAAGAAGTGGGACTTAAACTACGTAAAACTTGACGGGAACATAGGTTGTATGGTTAACGGAGCCGGCCTTGCAATGGCTACTATGGACACGATTAAGTTCTACGGAGGAGAGCCTGCAAACTTCCTTGACGTTGGGGGAACTGCAACTGTTGAGAGAGTTGCGGCGGCCTTTAAACTGCTCCTTTCTGACCCGAAGGTAAAGGCAATTTTCGTAAACATATTTGGCGGAATAGTAAGGTGCGACAGGATTGCAGGGGGGATAATAGAAGCGGCTAAACAGGTTGAGCTTGACAGGCCTTTAATAGTAAGACTTGAGGGGACCAACGTTGAAATTGGAAGGAAAATGCTTGAAGAGAGCGGCCTTAACATAATTCCTGCAAAAGATATGGCAGACGGAGCACAAAAAGCAGTAAAAGCAGCAAGAGGAGAAATCTAAAAGGGGAGGCGAAAATGAGCGTTTTAATAGATAGAAACACTAAAGTTGTAGTCCAAGGTTTAACTGGAAGGGAAGGCTCTTTCCACGCTAAACAGTGTTTAGACTACGGAACCCAGATAGTTGCGGGAGTGACTCCCGGCAAAGGTGGCCTTGTCTGGAGTGATGAAGAGGGAAAGTACAGCGTGCCCGTTTTCAACACCGTTGAGGAAGCGGTAAAAGAGACTGGAGCTAATGCCTCTTTGATATTCGTTCCTCCTCCTTTTGCCGCCGACGCAATAATGGAAGCAGCTGATGCCGGGATAAAGGTTATAGTGTGTATTACAGAAGGGATACCTGTTAATGATATGGTAAAGGTTAAAAGAGCCCTTGAAGGAACCGGAGTAAGGTATGTAGGGCCCAACTGTCCGGGAGTTATAACTCCTGAAGAGTGTAAGATGGGGATAATGCCGGGCCACATCTTTAAAAAGGGAAGGGTTGGAATAGTTTCCCGCTCTGGAACTTTAACTTACGAAGCTGCTTACCAGTTAACTGCAAGGGGGATAGGCCAGTCAACAGTTATAGGTATAGGAGGAGACCCTGTTCCCGGGACTACCCACAAGGAAGCGGTAGAGATGTTTAACAACGACCCTGAAACCGACGCAATAGTCTTAATAGGAGAGATAGGCGGAACTATGGAAGAAGAAGCTGCAGAGTACATTAAAGAAAATGTTAAAAAGCCGGTTGTAGCTTACATAGCCGGCGTGACCGCTCCCCCTGGAAGGCGTATGGGACATGCCGGTGCGATAATCTCCGGCGGTAAGGGAGACGCAAAAAGTAAAATGGAGGCTCTAAGAGAAGCAGGTGCTTATGTTTGCAACACTCCTGCAGAGATAGGAGAGGTTATGGAGAGAGCTCTTAAGGAAAGAGGTCTCCTTTAAAGAAACTTAAGGAGGAAGTGATGGCAGCAAAAGGCGTAGTCGTAGTAAAGGAGGACTGGTGCAAAGGCTGCAACATCTGTGCGGCAGTCTGCCCTACTCAAGTTTTAAAGCTTGATAAGGTAAAGGCAATTATGACTGTAGCTTATCCTGAAAAGTGTATAGGCTGTAAGCAGTGTGAGATGATTTGTCCTGATTTCTGCATTTACGTTTTTACTCCTGAGGAGTACGAAGAAATAGCAAGCGCTTAGGGAGGAGAAGATGGCTAAGCTTGAGCTTAAGTATGGAAACCACGCCTGTGCCGAAGCTGCAGTTTTAGCCGGCTGTAGGTTTTACGCAGGTTATCCAATTACCCCCTCTTCTGAAATTGCAGAGAAGATGGCAGAGCTCCTTCCCAAAAAGGGAGGAGTTTTTATCCAGATGGAGGATGAAATTGCTGCAATGGGAGCAACTGTAGGGGGTTCCTTCGCTGGCTTAAAGGCTATGACTGCAACATCTGGTCCCGGCTTCTCACTAAAGCAGGAAAACTTGGGCTACGCCTTTATGGTAGAGGCTCCCTGCGTCGTTGTAAACGTTCAAAGGGGAGGTCCGTCAACAGGTCTTCCCACTCAAGTTGGCCAGCAGGAGATAATGCAGTCCCTTTGGGGAACCCACGGCGATAAGATGATTCCGGTTTTCTACCCTGGAAACGTTCAAGAGATAATGGAAGAGACCATAAGGGCTTTTAACTGGGCTGAAAGGTTAAGGACTCCCGTTGTCCTGCTTTTAGACGAGGTTCTAGGGCACATGAGGGAAACCGTTGACATGGAGCAGTTTGAAGAGGGAAAAGTTGAGATATGGGACAGGAAAATGCCTAAGGTTCCTCCTGAAGAGTACCTTCCCTACAAACCGGAAGAAGACGGAGTTCCTGCAATAGCTCCTTACGGGACTCCCGGGTATAGGGGACACGCAACGGGACTTCACCACGACTATACCGGTTTCCCAACAACGGACCCTGAAATGTGCCAAGAGTTGATAGAGAGGCTCATAAACAAAGTAAAGAGCCGCCAGAAGGAGCTTGAAAGGAACGAGGCTTATAAACTTGACGACGCTGAAGTTGCAATAGTTGCCTTTGGAACTACTGCAAGGGCTGCCAAGACTGCAGTTGACCTTGCAAGGGAAAAGGGAATTAAGGCCGGACTTTTAAGGGTCATAACAATCTGGCCTTCTCCCGAAGAGACCCTTTATGAGCTTGCAAAGAGCGTTAAAGCAATACTCGTTCCTGAGCTAAACATGGGACAGTACGTTTTAGAAGTTGAAAGGTGTGCTAAAGGAGAAGCTCCGGTTTACAGGCTTAACAGGGCCAACGGAAAGATTATCTATCCCCACGAAATCTTGGCGAAGATAGAGGAAATCGTTAAAGGAGGTAAGTAATGGGAGCTCCCAACCTACCCATGGAGAAAATAGTTGAGAAAAAGCCTTACTTTAAATACCTACGCCTTAACAAGATGCCTACTATTTGGTGCCCAGGTTGCGGAATTGGACAGGCTTTTAGAGCTACCTGTATGGCACTAGACGAGCTAGGGATTTCAAATGACCAAGTTGCTATGGTGTCAGGTATAGGCTGCTCTTCCAGAACTCCCGGCTATTTTGACGGCTTTACCCTCCACACTACCCACGGAAGGGCACCTGCCTTTGCAACTGGCTTAAAGCTTGCAAGGCCAGAATTAACTACGATACTCTTTACAGGAGACGGAGACGCCCTTGCCATAGGTGGAAACCACTTTATCCACGCTGCCCGCAGGAACATAGACCTAACCGTTATCTTAATAAACAACTGGATATACGGTATGACCGGAGGTCAAGTTTCACCTACCACTCCTGAAGGGGCTTACGCAACTACAACCCCTTACGGGAACTACGAGCCCCAGTTTGACATAGCGAAACTTGCAATTGCTGCTGGGGCTACTTACGTTGCTAGGGGAACTGCGTACCACGCAATGGAGCTTAAAAAGCTTATAAAGGACGGAATTAAACACAAAGGTTTTTCCCTAATAGAAGTCCTTTCCCCATGTACTATCGTTTACGGTAGGAAAAACAGAATGAGCTTTGAGGAGATGTACTTCTGGTTTAAAGAGAACACACTTCCAGTTAAAGCTTGGGAAAAATTGCCAGAAGAGAAAAGGGCAGGGAAAATACCAAGGGGCCTTCTCTATCACGACGATTCAAGGCCGGAGTACACGGAAGTTTACTGGAGCAAAGTAAAGGCTCTTTCTGGGGGTGAAAAATGAGGTATGAGGTTAGGGTTATAGGCTCGGCGGGTCAAGGTTCAATACTTGCTGCGGTTGTCCTTGCAACAGCTGCTGCTGAAGAGGGACTTTGGGCAACCCAAACTGCAACCTACGGCGCTGCTATGAGAAGTGGAGTTTCAATGGGAGACGTTGTAATCTCTGATAGACAGATAGACTTCCCTAAGACGACCGAGCTTGACGCAGTAGTAATTCAATCTCAAGAAGCTTACGATGACATGGTCAAAGGAAAGCCCGTTAGGCTTGACCCTGAGTGTAGCGAAGCAGATGCAGATGTTCTCGTAAACGTAAAGCCGGGAGCTCTCGTAATAGTTGACGAAGACCTCGTTAAGTGCGACTTAGACTGCAATATGTACAGGATAGTTTCAGCTCCCATTGCAAGAACCGCTGCTGAAGTTCTAGGAAGAAGGCAAGTTATGAACATAGTTGCCCTTGGAGTATTCCAAGTTGCCACAAAACTCCAATTTGACGGGAAACCTCTCATATCTGAAGACTCCTTCCTAAGAGCTATAGAAAAAAGCGTTCCTTCAAGGTTTATAGACTTAAACAAGAATGCCTTTAAAGAAGGCGTCAAGATAGGAGAGCAGGCCCTCCAGAGAGTAAAGTAGGGGGGCTTTCCCTCTCTTTCTCTTTGTAGAAAGCTCTTAAATTAGGGAATAAAATAAGTAATGAACTCTTATTAGGGAGGGGTAGGGGGATGAATTCTCGTTTTGCTTTCCTTTTTATTGCGTTGACGGCTTTTCCTTTTAATTCTTTTGGAGGATTTCTTGACCAACTTAATCAAATTCAAAACCAAGTGGAGAAGGCAAAAGGAGTTTTAGAGAAGGCTAAGGGAAGTATAGGTGCTTTAAAAGACAATCACAAAGTTAATGGAACAGTAATTATTAACGATGATTCAAAACCTTGGTACTTTAAAATGCTTTACTTTAACGCTTCTGGCTGTACTAGGCTCTATTACCAAGTTAATGATGGAGAACCAAAGTTCTTAGGTGAGTTTGTTGGACCTTTAAGAAAGTTGGCTTTTGCCCCCATAGAGATTAAAGGCTTAAAAAGAGGAGATAGAGTTAGGTTTATAGAGAAAACTTACTGGAATGGTAGTTGGTATGGTCCTATCGGTTCTGATAATGGGAATTTCTTTAAAGTGAAAGGTGGCAATGGAGTTTACAGGTTCTCTTTTGAAGATGCTGCAGGTTTTGACATGGCCTATAACGACGGGGAGTTCCTGTTTTACCGAGGGGACAAAGGACCTCTTCCAAATAGATGCTTGCAAATTGAGAGCTTTAAAGCCTTGAAAAGTAAAAGCGGGATTCTATTTTCCGGCAAACTGAAACTCTCCTGTTCCGGTAATGTAGGTGCTCAAATAGAAATCAAAGATAACCGTTGGCAAACTTATAAGGTTATAGACTTAAGTTTTAAAAACGCTTCCTCTCAAGAGAAGGCCTTTAAGTACGAGTTTAACTATCCTCTTCCTGCTCCTATGTACACTGCTATTTTTACAGCATCCCTTAACGGAGAAACTGACCAGAGGATAAGAGGATTAAAAGGTTGTATAACTAAATTTTCTAATTTCCAAGGTGTTTTTGGGAGCTCTCAAGTAAAACCCTTTAGCTTTACAGGAAATGTTTACTTTCTGCCTAAAGGTACCTCTTCTCTTCCCGACTTTAAAACCCTTACGCCCGTAGGGAAGATATATACTTATGAACTAAACATACCTCCAAGGAGCTTTAAAGAGGGTTTCCCGGGTATAACAGACAGGTACGAGTGGTTTGCCATAGACTATAAAGGAAAAGCCTATTTTCCAAAAGGTAGAGATTACACTTTCTGTCTTTTGAGCGATGACGGGGCTAAACTTTTTATAGACGGGAACCTGATAATAAATAATGACGGAATACATCCTCCCACTGAAAAGTGCGGTACGGTAAAGCTTACTGAGGGTTTCCATAATTTAGAAGTTCAATATTTTCAAGGCCCTAGATATGAGATAGCTCTCGTTCTAAGTTTAGTTAGGAGTGGCCACAAAGAGCCTTTTAACATCCAAAACTTTTTACCTGTTAAGGTGAGTGAGAGTAAGTGTAGAGTTAATTTAAGAGTTGGCTCAAAACTCCTTTTTGAATTTAACAGTTATAGCCTAAAGCCAAATGCCTACTCTGTTTTAGACCAAGTAGTGGAGTACTTGAAAGGTATGAGCTATAAGAAGATTATAGTTTCAGGACATACCGATAATGTTGGTTCAAAAAAGTATAATTACCAACTCTCCCTTAAGAGAGCTAGTGCTGTTGCGAACTACTTAATTTCTAAGGGAATTCCTAAGGAAAAGGTTGAAATTGTAGGCTACGGAGAGTCAAGGCCTCTTTACCCAAATAATACTGAGGAGAACAGGGCTAAGAACCGTAGGGTTGAGATTGAAGTTTTAAAGGAGTGTGAAGGTGAAGGAACTCCTTAAAAAGTGGGATAAGGAATTCGTTTGGCATCCCTTTACCCAGATGGCCGAATACGTAAAAAGTGAGCCCATAGTGATAGAGAGGGGGGAAGGGTGCTGGCTTTTTGACATAGACGGTAAAAAGTACCTTGATGCAGTTTCTTCTATTTGGTGCAATGTTCACGGCCACAACGTAAAGGAGCTAAACGAAGCTATAGTTTCTCAGCTTGAGAAGATTGCCCATTCAACCCTTTTAGGCCTTGCCAACGAGCCTTCAATTTTGCTTGCAAAGAAAGTCGTTGAAATAGCTCCTAAGGGTTTAAAGCACGTTTTTTATACAGATGACGGCTCAACGGCTATGGAGGCCGCCCTTAAAATGGCCTACCAGTACTGGCAGCTTAAAGGGAAGGGAAAGAAGACCAAGTTCGTTAAGCTTGAAGAGGCCTACCACGGAGACACCATAGGTTCTGTGAGTATAGGGGGTATAGAGCTCTTTCACTCAATGTTTAGGGAGCTTATGTTTGAGACCTTTAAAATTCCCTCCCCTCACCCTTACAGGTTTCCTGGGAGTAAAGAGGAGTGTAAAGAGTTTAGCCTTTCTAAGTTAAGGGAGCTCCTTGAACGCCACGCTGACGAGATAGCAGCTGTTGTTATGGAGCCTTTAGTTCAAGCAGCTGCCGGTATGATAACTCACCCTGAAGGTTTCTTAAAAGGGGTTAGGGAGCTCTGCAGTGAGTATGGAGTTTTGTTAATACTTGATGAAGTTGCCACAGGTTTTGGAAAGACCGGACGGATGTTTGCTTGTGAACACGAAGGAGTTGTTCCCGACATTATGGCTATATCAAAGGGCTTAACTGCAGGCTACATGCCCTTGGCGATAACTCTTGCTACCGATGAAGTTTACGGGGCTTTCTGGGGAGGGGATTACGGAAGCGGAAAGACCTTTTTCCACGGCCACACCTTTACTGGAAACCAGCTTGGATGTGCCGTTGCTTTAAAGAACATTGAGCTCTTTGAGAAGAAGGGATGGCCTGAGAGCTTAGAGCCTAAAATAGACTATCTCTGGAAGACTTTAAAAGAGGAACTTTCAGACTTAAACCATGTTGGGGATATTAGAGGAAAAGGCTTTATGGTTGGAGTAGAACTTGTTAAGGATAAAAGGAGCAAGGAAGGCTTTTCCTGGAAAGATGACGTTGGAAGGAGGGTTTCAAGGAGGATTATAGAGAAAGGGGTATTTACCAGACCCCTTGGGCCCGTCCTCGTGATAATGCCCCCTCTTGCAATAAGCGAGAAGGAGATAGATTTTATGGTAAAGGCCTACAAAGAGGCCATAGTGGAAGAGCTTGGAGCTTAACCTTCTTCCTCTGGAGACTTTACTATTAATATAGGTCTATCTAAGGCCTTTATAATATCTAGAACCTTCCCTACCCTGAAAAAGGAAAGGGATTCTGAGGTTATCCCTAAAGCTACGAGTTTCACGTCGTTTTTCTTAGCGTATTCTGAAATTACCTCGTCAAGCTCTCCGGGTATCATAACTACTTTTGTTTTAACTCCCTCCTTCTCAAATTCAGAGGCTACTTCCTCCATTTTCTTAAACATCCTTAAAAGGGCATCTACAAATCCCTCTTCAATGGCTGCCTTTAGAGCTTCTATCTTTTCTATACAGTCATACTCTTCTTTGGCTAAAATTCCCCACTCTGAAGGCACTAAAACGTAAAGTAGGTGAACTTCTTTGCATCCGGCCTCTTTTAGCTTTAGAACATAGGGCTTTACTTCTAAACTTGCCTTTTTCCCGTCAAAGGGGTAAAGGACTTTCTCAAAGAGCATTACTCCTCCCTCCTCTTAACAATTAGTACCGGGCATTTAGCTTCCCTTATAACGTCGGTTGAGACGCTTCCTAAAAGGAGCTCCGTTAAGAGCCCCTTACCGTGTGCTCCCATAACTATTAGGTTTACCTTCTCCTCATCGGCAACAGAGACTATCTGTTTAGGTATGTTCCCGTATTTTAGGTAAGTTTTAACTTTTAAGTTCTCCTTTTCAAGGAGCTCTTTAATGGAGTTTAACCTCTCTACGAGGTCTAATAGGTACTCTTGGTCAACTTCAGGGAGGATTTTGTAAACTTCCTTTTCCTTAATTAGGTCTGTTCCCTCTGGGAGCTCTACCGATAGGTCGTCAACTACGTGAACTACAACCACCTCTTCTTCGCCGGCTTCCTTTAGCTTCTTTACATATTCAAGGGCAACCTCTGCCAAAGGTGAAAAGTCTGTTGAGTAAAGGACCTTTTTAAAAAGGGGCATCTCCTCCTCCTAAGAAGTTATCAAGTAGCTCTTTGTTTCAAAAATCGGCTTTACCTTTACCTCTTTAACTAGTTTACCACCTTTGTAAAGGGAAACGGGAACTTGAGGTTCTCCTTTTGCGTCAGAGTACCTTGCTACGATTCCCGCCGCCTTTTCTATTTCTTCGTTCTTAGGCTCTTCCTTGCACCTTAAAAGGCCTACAGGAGACGGTGCTGTTTCAACTTTTAAAATGAAGTCCTTTTCATTTGCGAACTTAAGGAGCTCCTCATTCTCCTTTTTGTTTTTCCCAACAACCAGCTTACACTTTCCCAGTCTAAAGTGGCGTCCCACTTTAAGGAGCTCTGAGTTTTCAAGGGTAAGCTCGTTGTGCTTAATTAGGTCTTTAACCTTCTTGCTAAAAGAGGGGTCAGTTAAAAGGCATCCTCCGGCGGGAGTTGGAAGTTTGTCAAGGTCTATCTTCAATTTCTTTAAGAGCTCTGGATATCTCCTCCTTGAGCGTCCCTTTAAGTCAAGGAGTTTTTCTTTTTCAACTAAGCCTTCCTTTTCATATTCCGTCGTAGGAAGGAGCTTCCCTGAAAGGGGTCTAAGGACTTTTCCTTTTAATCCTGAGAGTTTCTCTATTGCGTTGAAAGCTTGAAGGTGTTGAGACATCGGTCTTTGACCTAAAACCTCCCCAGTTGCTATGACTGAACCTTTAGGTGCTAACTCTTTTACTTTCCTTAACATGTAAGCTTTACAGTCTATACAGGGATTTACGTTCTTCCCATACCCGTACTTTGGGGACTTTAGGAGCTCTAAGTAGTCTTCCTTTGTTTTAACTATCTTAAGTTCAATTCCTAACTTTTCTGCCAGCTCCTTTAACTCTCCCTCCTCCTTTCCAAAAAAAGGGGACTTAACGTGGACTCCTACCACTTTAAAACCAAGTTTCTTTAAGAGTTCTGCAGCAATTATGCTGTCTAACCCTCCTGAAAAGAGTAAGTAAGCTACCTTTTCTCTCATAGACACTCCTTCTTTAACGCTTTAATTTTAAAGTAAGATAGAAAAGAAAAAGGAGGAAGGGATGGCACAGCTAAGGCTAAACCTTATTGGACACGGTATTGACTTAACGGGGGCAATTAAGAACACCCTTGAGGAGAAGTTTAAGAGGCTTGAGAAGTACTTGGGAGACGATGAAAGGAGGGAGGTCTTCGCAGACGTTATCGTTAGAAAAGAGAAGCACCGCTCAAGCGTTGAAATCGTAATTTACAATGTCTTTGACCACACCTTGAGGATAAAAAAGGAGACTGACGACCTTTACACTGCCGTTGACTACGTTGTTGACGCTGCAGAGAAACAGCTTAGGAGGTTAAAGGATAAGGTTAAGACTGCAGGCAAACACGAGGCCCAAAGGGCAAAAAGGCAGATAACTTTGGTTGAAGAGGAGGTCGTTGAAAAGCCGATAGAGATTATTGAGGTAGAGCCGGAGCTCTACAAGCCCATCTCTGTAGAGGATGCAGTCTTAAAACTCCTTGGCTCAAAGAGAGACTTTGTTCTCTTCTGCAACGTTGAAACTGGAAACGCAGCTGTTGTTTACAGGAGGAAGGACGGGAACGTTGGCTTAATGGAGATGCCTTCCTGCAAGTAGTAAGGGGCTTTTGCCCCTTTAATCAACCTTCAGAACTGCAAGGAATGCCTCTTGGGGAACTTCAACTTTCCCTAACATCTTCATTCTCTTCTTCCCTTCCTTTTGTTTTTCAAGGAGTTTCTTCTTCCTCGTAACGTCTCCCCCGTAGCACTTTGCCAGAACGTCCTTCCTTAAAGCCTTAACGTTTGAGCGGGCAATTATTTTATTGCCTATGGCAGCCTGAATTGCTACTTCAAATAGCTGCCTAGGGATTATCTCCTTTAACTTGTCAACTAGCTGTCTTCCCCTTTGGTAAGCTTTATCTTTGTGAACTATTACCGAAAGGGCGTCAACGGGCTTTCCGTTTATCAGTATGTCAAGCTTTACCAGCTCTGAAGGTTTATAGCCTGCAAACTCGTAGTCAAAGGAGGCATACCCTCGGGAGACGCTCTTTAGCTTGTCAAAGAAGTCAAAGAGGATTTCGGAAAGGGGCATGTCGTAGCGGAGCTCCACCCTATTTGTGTCAATGTAGGTAAACCCTGTTTGTATTCCCCTTCTGTCTTGGCACAGCTGCATAATCGGTCCTACGTACTCTGAAGGAGTTATTATTGAAGCAGTTATGTAAGGCTCCTCTATCCTCTCTATCTTCTCTGGAGGGGGCATCTGGGCAGGGTTTTGAACCTCCTTTACCGTTCCGTCTTTAAGGTAGGCCTTATAAACCACGCTGGGAGCCGTTGCTATAAGGTTTAATCCAAACTCCCTTTCAAGCCTCTCTTTAATTACTTCCATGTGAAGGAGCCCTAGAAAACCGCACCTAAAGCCAAAGCCAAGAGCTGCTGAAGTTTCCGGCTCAAAGAAGAGAGCAGCGTCGTTCAACTTAAGCTTTTCCAGTGCCTCTTTTAGATTCTCGTAGTCGTCAGAGTCAACGGGGTAAAGTCCTGCAAATACCATAGGCTTTGCAGGTCTAAATCCTGGACAGGGCTCTTCTGTCGGGTTTTCGGCGTCTGTTATCGTGTCTCCTACTTGTGTATCTTCTATGTTCTTTATGTTTGCTGCTATCCAGCCAACTTCCCCTGCCGAGAGCTCCTCAAGTTTAACCATATTTGGGTTCTGAGTCCCAACTTCTACTACTTCAAACTCTTTTTCGTTTGACATTAGCTTTATCTTCATTCCCGGCCTTATCTTTCCGTCAAATACCCTTACAAAGGGTATTACCCCCTTGTAGTTATCGTAGTAAGAGTCAAAGATGAGTGCCTTTAGGGGTTTGTTAGCGTCCCCTGAGGGAGGAGGAACTTTCCTTACTATAGCTTCAAGGATTTCCTTTATCCCGATTCCCTCTTTTGCAGAGGCTAAAATCGCCTCTTCCGGGTCAAGCCCCAGAACTTCCTCTATCTGCTCTTTTACCCATTCAGGGTTTGCACTTGGGAGGTCTATTTTGTTGATAACTGGGATTATCTCCAGTCCGGCGTCAAGGGCAAGGAAGAAGTTTGCTATCGTCTGGGCTTCTATTCCTTGGGTTGCGTCAATTACTAAGAGAGCTCCCTCACAGGCAGAGAGGCTCCTTGATACCTCGTAGGTAAAGTCAACGTGGCCGGGAGTGTCAATTAAGTGCATAGTGTAGGTTTTGCCGTCTTCCGCCTTATACTTCATTCTTACGGCGTTCAGCTTTATTGTTATACCCCTTTCTCTTTCAAGCTCTAAAGTGTCAAGCATTTGCTCTTTAAGTTCCCTCTTTGAGACCGTTCCTGTAAACTCAAGGAGCCTGTCAGCTAAAGTTGACTTCCCGTGGTCTATGTGGGCAATTATGCAGAAGTTCCTAATTAGCTCTTGAGAAGGCATAAGAATACCTCTAAAGGAGTTTTGGGATTTAAATATAGATGTGATAGTAGGGTAAGAAAAGCCCCCGAAAGGGGGAAGAAGGTTAACCTTTAAAGTTCTCTATTGCTTTTTTAATCATCTCTTTTGCTTCAGAGCTCCCCTTAAACTCTTTAACCTTTACCCACTTACCAGGTTCAAGGTCTTTGTAGTGCTCAAAGAAGTGTTTAATCTCGTTTAGCGTTGCTTCTGGTAGGTCATCTATCTCCTTTACTTTGCTAAAGGTAAGGTCCAACTTGTCAACTGGAACTGCCACTATCTTCTCGTCCTTACCACTTTCGTCTTCCATAACCAAAACCCCAACAGGTCTGCACCTTACAACGCTTCCTGGAACTACAGGTTGTCTTGAGATTACGAGCACGTCTATGGGGTCTCCGTCATCTGCTAGGGTGTTTGGAACAAAACCGTAGTTTGCTGGGTAGAACATCGGGGTAAATAAGAACCTGTCAACGAAGACCGCTCCGCTCTCCTTGTCAACTTCGTACTTAACGTTTGAGCCTTGAGGTATCTCTATTACTGCGTAAATGTCCTCGGGAGGGTTCTTCCCCGGGGGTATCTTCTTTACGTCCATTCTTTATCCTCCTTGTTTTTTTGTAAATTATATAATTGCTCGGAAGTTGCACTTACTTAAGAATGTTAATATTATCTAACTTATAAGGAGGTAAAAATGACCCTTTTTGAGGTTAGAGAGGGAGATAAAGTTAAAATAGTTGCCATTTATGGGGGGCTCGGCGTTAGGAATAGACTCTCTTCAATAGGCCTTTACCCGGGAGCTGAGGTAAAGGTGATTAAAGCTCCTCCCGGACCGGTAATAGTTGAGGTTGCAGGTAGCAGGATAGCCATAGGTCAAGGTATGGCAAAGAAGGTGGAGGTTGAAAAGGTATGAAGGAAGTTAAGGTAGCCCTCGTTGGAAATCCAAATGTAGGTAAGACTGCTATTATGAACGCTCTTGCAGGAACCAACGAGAAGGTGGGAAACTGGCCGGGAGTTACCGTTCAGAAAAAGACGGGAAGGTATAACTTTAGGGGTTTTGAGATAGAGCTTATAGACCTTCCGGGAATTTACAGCTTGACTTCGTATACCCTTGAAGAGAGGGTTGCCAGGAGTTTTCTCTTAAACGGTGATTACGATGTTGCAGTTAACGTTTTAGACGTGACTCTCCTTGCAAGGAACCTCTACCTTACCCTAGAGCTCCTTGAGATGGGTTTAAGGCCGATAGTTGTCCTTAATAAAGTTGACGAGCTTCAGAACTTGGGTTTCTCAGTTAATAAAAAAGAGCTTGAAAGGTCGTTAAACCTTCCTGTTGTAGAAGTTTCAGCGGTAAGGAGGACTGGCCTTGAGGAGCTCTCTGAGTTAATCTTGCAAGTTGCAACTGGAGACCTTAAGCCTAAGGGTTTTGTTCCCCTTTATTCAGACTTCCTTGAAAACGCAGTTTCTTTAATTGAGATGAAGTTGAAAAGGGAGCTCCCGAGTAGCTTTCCCTTCAATTTAAGGTGGTTCTCAATTAAGCTCTTGGAAAGGGACCCAGAAGTTCAAGATTACTTAAGGAAGAAGTTTAAAAACTGGGAAGAGGTTGAGAGAGAAGTTAACAGGATAGAGGAGGAGGTTAAAGAGAGGTTTAACTGTGACCTTCCTTCGTTTGTTGCAAGAGAGAGGTTCTTTTTAGCCTCCAAGATAGCAACTAATGCTGTAAAAAGCTCAGTAGAGCTCCCTCTTTACACCTTAAGCGATAGGATAGATAAGTTCGTAACGAATCCTATAACAGGAATACCTGTTTTCTTCCTTGTAATGTGGGGAGTCTTTAAGATTACCTTTGATTTAAGCGCTCCTTTGAGCGACCTTATAGACAAGTTTTTTAGTAATCTCCTTCCTTCTTTCTTTGAAAAGGCTTTAAGCGGAGCTCCTCCTTTCCTCCTCTCTTTAATAAACGACGGCCTCCTTGCAGGAGTAGGAGCCGTTATGGTTTTCCTCCCCATTCTCGCAATTCTTTACCTTTTAATGTCCATCCTTGAAGATATAGGCTACATGGCAAGGGCAGCTGCTTTATGGGACAACTTTATGCGCTTTTTCGGCCTTTCAGGTGCTTCGGTCATACCTATGATTTTAGGTTTTGGATGTAATGTCCCGGCAGTTTACGCCACGAGAGCTATGCGTTCTTCCACTTTAAGGCTCATTACGATGCTCATAATTCCTTGGATTTCCTGTAGCGCAAGGCTTACCGTTTATGCAATTTTCGTAGGTGCTTTCTTTAAAGAGCACAAGTCTTTAATTCTCCTGTTTATTTACGGCTTAGGCATACTTATGGCTCTCCTGTTTGCTACCTTAATCTCAAAGTTTAAGGAAACTTCTTCAGAGTGTGAGTTCTTTATAGAGCTCCCCCCCTACAAGCTTCCCTCTTTTAACATAGTCCTTTCTCAAACTTGGATAGAAGTTAGGGAGTTCATATTTAAGGCTGGAAGCGTAATATTTGTAGTCTCTTTCCTAATTTGGCTTGTGGCCTCCCTTCCTCCGGGAGTTGAATACGCCGGAGAAAACTCCCTTGTGGGCCATTTAGGAAAACTCCTTCTTCCCATTTTTAAGCCCCTTGGAATAGATGACTGGAAGCCTGTAGTTGCTCTTATTTTTGGAGCTCTGGCCAAAGAGGTTGTAGTTGGAACTTTAGGGACTTTATACGGCGTTGGAGAAGAGGGGTTGGAAAAACTCCTTTCTCAAACCTTTACTCCTGAAAGTGCCATTGCCTACATGGTCTTTACTCTACTTTACATCCCTTGCGTTGCTACCATTGCAGCCATAAAGCAGGAGAGTGGAAGTTGGAAGTACCCAGCTGCTCTCGTAGTAATTGAGTTGATTACCGCTTGGATTACCGCTTTTGTAGTTTACCGTGGTGCTTCTCTTCTCTTTTCTTAAATTTAAGGCTGTAAATCTAATTTGGTTTAAAGGTTGGCTAAGAAAAGCTCCCAGTTTACTTGCCAAGAGTGTGGATACGTTAGCCCCAAGTGGAGCGGGAGGTGCCCCAACTGTGGTGCTTGGGGTTCCTTTGTAGAGGAGACCGTTAGTAAGAAAGGGAAAGAGAGAAGGGGTTGGGTAAGGAGCTCCCAGAAAAAGCCATTACCCATCACCCGTATAGAGTGGGAAGAAGAGGAGCGTTTAAAGACTGGAATAGGCGAGCTTGATAGAGTTTTTGGAGGCGGCCTCGTAAAGGACTCTGTTTCCCTAATTTCAGGTGAGCCTGGTATCGGAAAGTCAACTCTTTTACTTCAGGTTTGCAGTGTCTTTTCTAAAAGAGATAAAGTCCTTTACATAACTGCTGAGGAATCCCCAAAGCAGGTTGCAATGAGAGCAGAGAGGCTCGGAGTAAACGGAGATAACCTGTACATACTTTCTGAAAACAACCTTGAAGAAGTGGAAAAGGCTTTAAGGGAGCTCTCCCCTCTCTTTGCAGTTTTTGACTCTATTCAAACCCTCTACCTTCCCTACCTTGAATCGGCGGCAGGTTCAGTTTCTCAGGTTAGAGAGTGTGCAGCCTTCATAACGAACCTCTCAAAAGACAAGGGAATTACTTCCTTTATCGTTGGCCACGTTACAAAAGAGGGCAGCATTGCTGGGCCTAAGGTCCTAGAGCACATAGTTGACGCAGTTTACCAACTTGAAGGAGACAGGGGCTACAACTTCCGAATACTAAAGAGCCTAAAAAACAGGTTTGGTAATACCGGGGAGCTTGCCGTTTTTGAGATGACAGAGAAGGGCTTAAAAGAAGTTCCCAACCCTTCGGCCTTTTTCCTCTCAGAGAGGCCTTTAGGTAAGCCGGGGAGCGTTGTTTTTGCCGGCATAGAGGGAAGCAGACCGGTTCTATTAGAAGTTCAAGCCCTCGTTACCAGAGCAGTTTTTACAACTCCTCAAAGGAGAGCTAAAGGAATAAGCCAAAACAGACTCTCAATAATAGTGGCTCTACTTGAGAAAGAATTAGGAATTCCTTTAAGGAACTTTGACGTCTTTGTAAATGTAGTTGGTGGAGTAAAAATTGACGAGCCTGCAGTTGACCTTCCAGTTGCTGCTGCAATAGCTTCAAGCTACTACGGAAGGCCTGTTGCTGAGGACCTTGTCCTCTTTGGGGAGCTGGGTTTAACGGGAGAAGTTAGGAGCGTAAAACTTGAAGAACTAAGGGAAAAAGAAGCTCAAAAGAACGGTTTAAGAGTTTTAAAGGGGATAAAAAGGTTAGATGAGATATTGGAAAAGGCCCTAATTTAGTGGCGGAGGCGGATGGGAATCGAACCCACCACCCCGCTCCTAGCGGGGCCACCGGATTTGAAGTCCGGGGGGGACACCAGCCCCCTTCCGCCTCCAGATAGTAAATTTCTAAAGTTTTCCTTTTCCAGTCAACCTTTTAACAATCCCTTCGCTGTTTGAAAAACACTCCTCAACCTCCTTTAGTGAAAGGCCTGCTCCCAGCCCCACTTTAAGTGCAAAGCTCCTGCTTACTAAGTCTCCTGGGGAGTGGGCGTCGGTATTTATAACCAGTTTTGCTCCTACCTCTAATGCCAACTTTGCAACGTGGCCGTTTGTAATGCTGTGCCCTCTCCTTGTAGTTATCTCAAGGAATACTTTATTTTCCCTTGCAAGCTTAACCTCCCTTTCAGATATGAGGCCTGGATGTGCAAGTACGTCGGCCTTTCCCTCTATAGCAGCCTCGTTAGTTCCGGGAGAAACAGGCTCTACAATTGTTTCTCCGTGAACCACCACCAACTTTGCCCCTTCTTCCCTACACTTTTGTATTAGCTCAGGTATTTTAAGAGGGGGAACGTGGGTAATTTCAACTCCCGGTATTACTATTACTGAAGTGTTCTCGTTTAAGACTTCCAGTGTAGAGTAAAGCCTTTCTAAAACGAAGGAATAGTTTGAATAGTCAACGTGGTCAGTTATAGCTATAGCCCTGTAGCCTAAAGCCTCTGCTCTCCTAACCAGCTCGCTGGGTATCAGTGCTCCGTCGCTGAAAAATGTATGGGTGTGAAGGTCTATCATCCTTATTCTCCTTAAATTGCTGTTTATTAAATTGTAAACATAATTCAGCTTTTAAGGTTTTAAGGTTGACAGGAGCTCCAACTTTCCTATATTATCTCTTGCCACTTGAGAGTGCCGGCTTAGCTCAGCTGGCTAGAGCGGGTGACTTGTAATCACCAGGTCGGGGGTTCGATTCCCTCAGCCGGCACCAGCAGTGGAGGGGTGGCCGAGTGGTCAAAGGCAGCGGACTGTAAATCCGCCGGCTTACGCCTACGCAGGTTCGAATCCTGCCCCCTCCACCACTGGCGCGGGGTAGAGCAGTCCGGTAGCTCGCCGGGCTCATAACCCGGAGGTCGCGGGTTCAAATCCCGCCCCCGCAACCAAGAAGCGGGCGTAGCTCAGCTGGCTAGAGCATCAGCCTTCCAAGCTGAGGGTCGCGGGTTCGAATCCCGTCGCCCGCTCCATTACCTATCCCTTCACTTCACCCTCTTCCCTTTTATCAAGTTCACTAAATCCCTTAGTGTTGGAACTTCCGGCCTTTTTGTTAGAATTTCCCCAAAGAAAAGACTTGGAGGATAGTATGGAAGGAGTTTTAAAGGGAAGAGCTTTTAAGTTTGGAGACGACATAAACACTGATGAGATAATTCCTGCCAGGTATTTAAACACTTCCGACCCTAAAGAGCTTGCAAAGCACGTTATGGAAGATGCCGACCCAAAGTTCCCTGAAAAAGTAAAGCCTGGAGATGTTATAGTTGCTGGTAAGAACTTTGGCTGTGGCTCTTCAAGGGAGCACGCTCCTATAGCAATTAAGGCTGCTGGCGTTTCTGCCGTTATTGCAAAGTCGTTTGCGAGGATTTTCTATAGAAACGCCATAAACATAGGTCTTCCTATCTTTGAATCTCCCGAAGCTGTGGAAGGGATAGAAGAGGGCGACATAGTGGAAGTTAATCCGGAGACTGGGGTGATTAAAAACCTTACTAAGGGAACAGAGTATAAAGCAACTCCCATACCCAGTGATATAAGGAAGATTATTGATGCTGGCGGTCTTATGGAGTATGCAAAGCAGAAATTGGGGTTAAAGTAGGAGGGATGCTGTGAAAGAGTTTAAGGTAGCCGTTTTGCCTGGAGACGGGATAGGTCCTGAGATAGTTAAGCAGGCTGTTAAGGTTATGGATGCCGTTTCTGAAAAGTTCGGCTTTAAAGTTGACTACGCTTACGCCTTAATAGGTGGAGCAGCTATAGACGAAACGGGAGTTCCCTTCCCTGAGGAGACAAAAGAGGTAATCCTATCTTCTGACGCCGTTTTACTCGGGGCCGTTGGGGGGCCTAAGTGGGATAACCTCCCCTTTGAAGTTAGGCCTGAGAGAGCTCTCCTTGGTATGAGGAAACTCCTTAATGCCTTTGCAAACTTAAGGCCTGCAAAGCTTTATGATGAGCTTGTAGATGCCTCTACCTTAAAGGCTGAGGTCGTTAAAGGCGTTGACATTATGGTTGTCAGGGAGTTAACCAGCGGGATTTACTTTGGAATTCCCAAAGGTATTTTCGTTGACGGAGAAGAGAGGGTCGGGATTAACACTTTAAGGTATTATGAACACGAAGTTGAAAGGATAGCTAAAGTGGCCTTTGAGGTTGCCAGGAAGAGGAGGAAGAAGTTAACAAGCGTAGATAAGGCAAATGTCCTTGAGGCTACCGTTTTGTGGAGGGAAGTTGTTGAGAGGGTGCATAAAGAATATGAGGACGTTGAGCTTAACCACATGTACGTTGATAACGCTGCAATGCAGATTATAAGGTGGCCTAAACAGTTTGACGTTATAGTTACTACAAATATGTTTGGGGATATACTCTCTGACGCTTGTGCAATGTTAACTGGCTCTCTGGGTATGCTTCCTTCTGCCTCAATTGGAGGTAAGATAGGTCTTTACGAGCCTATCCACGGCTCTGCTCCTGACATTGCAGGTCAGAACATTGCAAACCCCATAGCTACGATTAACTCTGTTGGAATGATGTTTACCTATTCCTTTAACATGCCTGAAGTTGAGGAAGCTATAGATACTGCAGTTAGAAAGGTTCTCTCAAAGGGCTACAGGACTAGGGACATCTACTCTGAAGGATGTAAGTTGGTATCCACCGAGGAGATGGGAGATTTAATAGCAGAAGAGGTTAAAAGTCTTTAAGGGGTAAGTTATGAAAGAGTATGTGGTTGCTGTTGTAGGAGCTACCGGAGCTGTTGGAAGAGAGATGATAAAAACTCTTGAGCAAAGGAACTTCCCCGTTAAGAAGTTGGTTGCTCTTGCTTCAAGGCGTTCTGCAGGTAAGAGGTTGCAGTTTAAAGGTGAGGAGGTCGTTGTTCAGGAGCTCCGCCCTGAAAGTTTTGAAGGAGTTGACATAGCTCTATTCTCTGCCGGAGGAGACAGGAGTAAAGAGTTTGCCCCTGAAGCCGTTAAGAGAGGGGCAGTTGTAATAGACAACAGCTCTGCCTTTAGGATGGAAAAGGAGGTTCCTCTAGTAGTTCCAGAGGTTAACCCTGAGGACGTTGAGTGGCACAAGGGGATAATAGCCAATCCTAACTGCTCAACAATCCAAATGGTCGTTGTCTTAAAGCCCCTTCACGACGTTGCTAAGATAAAGAGGGTGGTTGTATCAACTTACCAAGCTGTTTCCGGTGCAGGTGCTGAAGCTATTGAGGAGTTAAGAGAGCAAACAAGGGCGGTTCTTGAAGGTAGAGAGGTTCCACCACCAAGGAAAATACCTAAACAGATAGCTTTTAACTGTGTTCCCCACATAGATAAGTTCTTTGAGAGCGGTTATACCAGAGAAGAGCTTAAGATGGTAAACGAGACTAAGAAGATAATGCACGATGACTCAATAAAGGTTTCTCCAACCTGCGTTAGGGTTCCCGTCTTTGTAGGTCATAGTGAGGCAGTTAACATTGAGTTTGAAAGACCTATAAGTGCTCAAGAGGCAAGGGAGGTTTTAAAGGGAGCTCCGGGGGTAAAAGTTGTTGACGACTTTAAAAACCTAATTTACCCTACTCCCGTTGATGTGGCAGGTAAGGATGAAGTTCTTGTTGGAAGGATAAGGGAAGATGATACAATAGAAAACGGACTTAACCTGTGGATAGTTGGGGACAACCTTAGGAAAGGGGCTGCCTTAAACGCTGTTCAGATAGCTGAGCTCCTTGTGGAAAAGGGTCTAATATAGGAGGGGGAATGGAAGAGCTTTTAAAAGAGCTTGTAGAGAAAAACCCTGAGGTGGAATCTGCGGTTGTCGTAGATGAGGAGGGGATAATAGTCTATAAGTACGAGAAAGACCTGTCTATTGACATAGAAGAGGTTGCAACTCAGCTCGTTAACCCTGTAAACGCCCTTTGTGAGTTCATTGAGGAGACAGTTGAGGAGGATGAGCTTAAAGAAATGCTACTCTTTTCCCGTAATTACCAGTTTTTCGTCTATAAGCTGGTAAACGATACCTACTTAATAGTCGTTGCTAAAAACAGTCCCCTTTACGGTAGGGTTAGATTTAAGGTTAAGTCTCTCATTCCCAAGTTAATAAAACAGCTTTAGGAGAGGAGAGATGGCAAAGCTTTGGTACTTAGGTCATTCAACATATTACCTTGAAGGAGAAGGGATAAAGGCACTTATAGACCCATTTCTAACCGGTAATCCTTGGAAGATAGCTAAACCTGAAGACTTTAATGAGCTTAACTACATTTTCGTTACCCACGCTCACGGAGACCACTTGGGAGATGCGATAGATATAGCAAAGAGAACAGGTGCAACTATTGTCTCCATTTTTGAGGTCTGTCAGTACTGCAACTTAAAAGGAGTTAACAACATCCACGCTATGCACATTGGAGGCTCCTATAAGTTCCCCTTTGGAAGGGTAAAACTCGTTCCCGCAGCTCACGGCTCTTCGGTAATAGAGGAAGACAGGGTAATTACCCTTGGTAATCCCTGTGGAGTTTTAATAGAGGTTGAAGGAAAGAGCGTTTACCACGCAGGAGATACTGGCTTAATTGCCGACATGGAGCTCCTTGGAAAGTACGAAGATGTTTATGTTGCTTTACTACCCATAGGTGGCAACTTTACTATGGACGTTAGGGATGCTGCAATTGCCGCAGAGATGATAAAGCCTGAAATTGCAATACCTATGCACTTTAAAACCTGGCCTATTATTGATGCGGAGCCTGAGGACTTTAAGAGACTTGCACAGGCACGGGGCGTAAAGGTGGAAATTCTCCAGCCTGGAGACGAGTTAGAGTTCTAATGAAGGTATCTGCGACCCTCTCGGGGGGTTTTGTTAAGGGAGTTGTCCATATTGGTTTCCTTAAGGCTTTAGAGTATAAAGGGTTGCCTCCCTCTTTCGTCTGCGGAGCAAGTGCGGGAGCCCTTATAGGTGGGCTTTACTGTGCAGGCTACTCCCCAGATGAGCTACTTGAAATAGCTAAAAAATATAGCTGGTATAAGTTGGCTTCCCCCTCCTTGAGGGGAGCTCTCTTTAAACTTGACGGGCTCTACAGGGCCTTAAAGGAGCTTTTAGGGGATAAAGATATAGAAGAGTTTAAAATCCCTTTTGGCCTTACAGTTGTAAACCTTCGGACTTTAAAGTGTGAGTTTAAAAGGAGCGGACCTGCTGCAGAGCTTATAACTGCTTCCTGCTCTATACCTCCCCTTTTCTCCCCTTGGAAAGTTGGTGGGGAGTTTTACATAGACGGGGGAGTCAGGAACTCTCTTCCTGCAGAGATGGGAAAGGCTTTTGGGGTAGAGCTTAACGTGTGTTCAAGAGTTCTGTTTAGTTATAAAGGTAGTTCCTTAGATTCAATAAGGGAGATTACTTTACGCACCGTTTGTGCTTCCTTGGTTGAAACTCAAGAAAGGAGGTTGCCTTACTGTGATATTATTGTAAACCATAAGTTTAGGGAAGGCTTCCTCTCTTTTAAAGAGATAGAGAAAACTGTTAATTTCGGTTTTAATAACACTTTAAGAGAGCTTGAAGAGAGTGGATATGGCTAAAAAGGCTGTTCACGGGTTTGTTTCTGGAATAGTTCAGGGAGTAGGCTATAGGGCTTTTACCAGGAGAAAAGCTAAAGAGTTGGACCTTAAAGGCTACGTTAAAAACCTTCCTGATGGAAGGGTGGAGTTTTACGCTGAAGGAGAAGAAGAGAAACTTTTAAGCCTTTTAAAGGAGCTTCAAAAAGGACCTTTCTTTGCCAAAGTGGAAAAGGTAGATTATCACTTTTTGGAACCAAGGGGAGAGTATGAGGACTTTTATATTCTTTATTAGCCTTTTGCTTCTCTTTGGAAGTAATTCCTTTGCCAACTTTTACTATAAAGTAAAAAGAGGGGATAGTTTAGTAAAAATAGCTAGAAAGTTTAAAACTACGGTAAAAGAGATAAAGAGGGTCAACAGACTTTCCTCAAGTAGGATATTCGTCGGTCAGAGACTTTTAATCCCAACAAAATCTAAACGCTCTTTCACTAGAGCTCTCACAACCTACAGGGTAAAAAGGGGAGACAGCCTTTCCAAAATAGCCAAGAGGTTTAAGACTACCGTAAGGGAGCTTAGAAGGTTAAATCACCTAAGGAGAAATACCATTTATGTAGGCCAAAAGCTTTTAGTTCCAAAGCTGATTTCAAGTTTTAAAACTCCTTCCCGTTTTTCAAAAACCGAAAATTCCCCTCTCTTTGTCCCTAATGGTTTAACGAAAGTTCCAATATACAAGTATTATAGAGTTAAAAGGGGAGACTCTGTTTTAAAAATAGCTAAAAAGTTTAGGGTCTCTCCGAGAGTAATAATCAGAGAAAACCACTTAAGGAGACCTTACCTTTTAAGGGTAGGCCAGAGGTTAAAGATACTCGTAGGCTACAAGGACGTTTTAAAACTTAACAGGCCTATATCTTTCAGGTTCCCCTTAGACGGAAGGGTTGACCCAACCATAAGACAGGACGGCTATCCGGGGATATTTATACTTAGTAGAGTTGGAGCTCCCGTTAAAGCTGCCGAGACTGGAATTGTAAAGTTTGCCGGTAAAAAGCCTAATATGCTTAAGGCTTACGGAAACTTAATAATAATTCAACATCCCCAGGGCTACCAGACCATATATGCCAACTTAGACAAAATATTTGTTAAAGAAAATCAAGTCGTTAAAAGGGGACAAGTTATAGGCACTGCCGGAGTTAGCGGTATTTGGGGTAGGAGCGGCTTGTACTTTAACATAACGAAAGTCTATAACGGAAAAACCTATAACATAAATCCCCTTGAGGTTTTAAAATAGCCTATAATTCAACCCTCAAACTCTCCCTTTTGGAGGAAACTAAATGGCTTTAATTGTCCAGAAGTTCGGCGGTACCTCTATGGGTTCAATAGAGAGGATAAGGCACGTTGCAAAGAGGGTTTTAGAGGAAAAGGAGAGGGGAAACGAGGTTGTTGTTGTTGTATCGGCGATGGCTGGAGAGACTGACAGACTAATAAACCTTGTAAAGTCTATAACCTCTGAGCCAAACGAAAGGGACATGGACTTTGTTGTCTCTACCGGAGAGCAGGTATCTGCAGGGCTTCTTTCAATAACCTTAAACCACCTAGGCCATCCAGCCGTAGCCCTTTCCGGATGGCAGGCGGGCATAAAAACGGATAAGGCCTTTACAAAGGCAAGGATTTTAGAGATAGACGTTAACAGAATCTTAAGACACTTAAAGGAAGGTAAGATAGTAATAATAACCGGCTTTCAAGGTATAACTGAGGAAGGGGAGATAACGACCTTAGGTAGGGGAGGTTCCGATACTTCAGCCGTAGCCCTTGCTGCTGCTTTAAAGGCCGACAGGTGCGACATCTATACTGACGTTGACGGGGTCTATACGGCAGACCCGAGGATAGTTCCCGAGGCAAAGAGGATTCCCGTTCTCTCTTACGAAGAGATGCTTGAGCTTGCCTCTTTGGGAGCTAAAGTCCTTCAAATTCGTTCAGTTGAGTTTGCCATGAAGTACAGAGTTCCGTTAAGGGTTAGGAGTACCTTTACTCATGATGAAGGAACCCTCATAAAGGAGGAAGACGAGACTATGGAGCGAGTTGTTGTAAGGGGTATTGCTCACAACAAGAACGAGGCCAGGATAACCGTTGTAAAAGTTCCAGATAAGCCGGGAATTGCTGCAAAGCTCTTTGACGCCTTGGCAGAAGCTAACATCCCCGTTGATATGATTGTCCAGAACGTTTCTGTTGACGGCTTTACCGATATATCCTTTACCGTTGATAAAAACGATGCTCCAAAAGCTGAGAAGATTACTAAGAGTATAGCCAAAGAGATTGGAGCCAAGGAGGTAATAAGGGACGATAAGATAGCAAAAGTTTCCGTTGTTGGTTTGGGGATGAGGAGCCACGCTGGAGTTGCAGGTAGGGTTTTTGAGACTTTAGCAAAGTACGGGATAAACATAATTATGATTTCAACTTCAGAGATAAAGATTTCCTGTATAGTAGATGAAAAGTTTACAGAGCTTGCAGTTAGGGTTCTTCACGAAGCCTTTAACTTGGACAAAGAGAGGGGGAGCTCCATAAATTCTGAGGTATAACCTTTTAGAGGTAGGTCTATGGTTTACATTTACGATACTACCTTAAGGGACGGAGCCCAGACTAAGGGAGTCTCTTTCTCCCTTGAGGATAAGCTAAGGATAACTTTAGCCCTTGACGATTTAGGCATTCACTACATAGAGGGTGGTTGGCCAGGCTCAAACCCTAAAGACCTTGCCTATTTTGAGGCTGTAAAGGGGCTTTCTCTAAAGAACTCAAAAATAGTTGCTTTCTCTTCAACGAAGAGGAAAGGTGTAAAAGTAGAAGAGGACCCTAACATTCAACAGCTTGTGAAAACCGAAGTTCCTGCCGTTACTATTTTCGGTAAGTCTTGGGATGCTCACGCCGTTAAAGGCTTAGGCGTAAGCTTAGATGAGAACTTAGAGCTTATAGGCACTACTATTTCCTACTTAAAAAAGTATTTTGACCAGGTCTTTTTTGACGCGGAGCACTTTTTTGACGGTTATAAGTCAAACCCGGAGTACGCTTTAAAGACTCTAAAGGTAGCTCAAGAAGCCGGAGCAGACTGTTTGGTTTTGTGTGATACTAACGGAGGCACCCTCTGGTACGAGGTAGAAGAGATTTTAGACGCCGTTTTAAAGGAGGTTGGAGCTCCTATAGGAATTCACGCCCACAACGACTCTGACATGGCCGTTGTTAACTCCTTAATTGCCGTTAAGAAAGGAGCCGTTCAGGTTCAGGGGACCATTAACGGACTTGGAGAGAGGACCGGTAATGCAAACCTTTGTTCAATAATTCCCAACTTGGTTTTAAAAATGAAAGTGGAATCTATACCGAAAGAGAACTTAAAGAAGCTCTATAAGGTATCAAGGCTCGTTTCTGAGCTTTCAAACCGTCCCCATCCTTTAAATCTTCCTTACGTTGGGGAGAACGCCTTTGCCCACAAGGCCGGAGTTCACGTCTCTGCCGTAGAGAAGTCTTCAGAACTTTACGAGCACGTTAAACCTGAAGTTGTTGGAAACAAGAGGAAGATTGTCGTCTCTGAGCTTTCAGGAAGGAGTAACATAGTTAGTAAAGCTAAAGAATTTGGAATAGAGTTAGATAAGGGAGCTCCCGAGGTAAGGGAAATTCTAAAGAGGATAAAAGAGTTGGAAGCTCAAGGCTACCAGTTTGAGGGAGCTGAAGCTTCTTTTGAACTCCTTTTAAGGGAAGCTTTAGGTAAAGGAAAGAAATACTTTGAGCTAAAAGGTTTTAGGGTTTTAACCGAGAAACGCTCTGAGGACGAGGAAGCCTACGCAGAGGCTACTATTAAGGTTGAAATACCCGAAGAGATAGCGAGGAAAAAGGGTTTTAAAGAGAGGTTTGAGCACACCGCTGCAGAGGGAAGGGGCCCTGTTGAGGCTTTAGATAAGGCTTTAAGGAAAGCTTTAGAGAAGTTCTACCCCTCAATTAAAGAGGTGAAGCTTACAGACTACAAAGTTAGGATATTAAACGAAACTGCAGGCACTCAAGCTTCTCCCAGAGTTTTAATAGAATCAACAGACGGTAGGAGGAAGTGGGGGACTGTAGGAGTTTCCCCAAACGTAATTGAGGCCTCTTGGCTTGCACTTGCAGACGCTTTTAAGTATAAATTGAGTTTAGAAGATAAAGAATAGAAGATATAAAGATATTAGGATAGGAGGTAGAGGGTGGATAGTAGCGTAAAAGTACTTGGGGGGCTTGGAAGTATCTTTATAGCCTTAAGCTTTATTCCTTATATCGGCTTTGTCTTTGCCCTTGTCGGTTTTATTCTTATCCTCACATCTGTAAAGAAAGCCTCTGAATACTTAAAAGCAGATGTCCTCTTTAAAGATTTTGTAAGGGGTATAGTAGTTTACATAGTAGGCACTCTTATTGCATTACTTTTTGGAATAGGGAGTTTAATAAGCGCTATGCACAACGGTAGCAGTGTTAGCGGTATTCTCTTAATCCTGGCCTTTTTTGTTTCTTACGTTCTTTCAATCGTAGGTTCCAGCTTTATGAAGAAGGTTTTCGTTGAAATGGCTTCCTTAACCGGTAATGACCTTTTTAGCTGGGGAGGAAAGCTCCTCTTTTGGGGAACTGTACTTACGATAATTCTTATCGGTGCCCTCGTTGCTTGGATAGGTTGGATTGTCCTTGCAGTAGCCTTCTTTACAACGGAAGAAAAGGAGCAGAAGTTAGCCTGATAATTTCCGTCTCTCTTTCTGCTCCCTGTGTTCAACGAATATCTGATATTCCGGGAACTCCTTTGCTGTTTTCTCTGCAAGGAGCTCTACAAATGCAACTGAGCGGTGTTGTCCTCCGGTGCAGCCTACTGCGTAGGTAATGTAAGACTTTCCCTCCTTTTCGTAGAAGGGAAGAGTAAGTTTAATTAGGTCAAATATCTTTTCTAAAGTTTCCTTTGACTCTTTAAACTTCATTATGTAGTCAATAACTTCCTTGTCCATCCCTGTTTTACTCTTGAGCTCTGGGACAAAGTGGGGGTTTGGAAGGAACCTTACGTCAAAAACGTTGTCTGCACTTTGAGGAACTCCGTACTTAAATCCAAAGGAGAGGAAATTTACCTGAACTGTGGGCTTCCCTACTTTTATTAGGTTTTTTACCTGTTCCCTTAGCTGATGAACGTTAAGGCCTGTTGTGTCTATAACTTTGTCAACGCTCTTTTTTAGCGATTCGTAAAACTCCTTTTCTTTATCTATTAACTCTTCCAGACTTTTACTCTGGAATTCCCTTTGAAGGGGATGGGGCCTTCTTGTCTCCTTGAACCTCTTTAAGAGAGCTCCTTTCTCCGCCCTAAAGAGCCAGAACTCTATCTGAGGGTAGTTTCCCTTGAGTTTTTTTATTAGCTTTTCTCCCTCTTTTCTAAATTTCGGGTTCCTTGCGTCAACTACCAAAGCTACCTTGTTTATTTCGGAGCTCTCTCTTATAAGCCTTAAAAACTCCTCAATAAGGTCAGGGGGAACGTTGTCAATGGAGTAAAAGCCTAAGTCTTCAAGGTGCTTAAGCGCTGAAGACTTTCCAGCTCCAGATTCTCCCGTTAGCACTATGATTCTCTTCATCACTTGACCTTTAATACCTTAACGTCGTTCATTAAGAACTCGGGGACCAAGAGCTCCCCCGTTTCCTTACAATATCCGATGTCTGCAGGAGAGGTAAAGCCCTTTGCAACCAGTTTTACCTTTCCGTTAAAGTAAGAGTAAATTTTGCCTGCGGAGAAGTCTGAAAAGAGGACTTTACCGTTTGGTAGTACGACTACGCCGTCTAGGTTTTCAAATCCTGAAGCAAGGACTTTTACTCCTCCGTCCACTTCTAAAAGCTTTCCTCCTCCCCAACTTACAACCAACATCTTTCCGTCTTTCGTAAAAGCTATTCCGTTTGGTCCCTCAAGCTGAGGGCTCTTTATAAATAGTTTCTGAGAGTAGTTGTCTGCGTCTATCTGATATATTGAATTTGTTGTGGTGTCTGAGACAAAAACCTTTCCTTTGTAGCAAGCCACGTCGTTAAGGAACTTAGAGCCTTTAATGGGAATCTCTTTTATTATCTCCCCCGTTTGAGGGTCTGCAACTACCACTGTGTCTATGTCAGAGACAAAAAGCTTTCCGTTGCAGAAGGCTATTCCCTTTGGAGCGTTGAGGCCTTTTATAAACTTTGTTTTTAGAATTTTTCCCTTAAGGTTTAAAAGGGAAATATAACCGTCTCCGTCTTTTTTGTTAGGGGGTAAGTTCCCGATGTTTGAGATGTATATTTTTCCCTTGTAGCACTGGGTACTTTCGGGTGTTTTAAGCCCCTGGTTAATAGAAAAGAGGAAGGTTAAAACTGCTACTAAAGCTGAAGTTCCAATTACTATCCCCATTTTAGTTTCTCCCTTAAGGTTTCAAAGTAGGACTTCTTAGGGTCTCTGAGTATTAAAAGGTCGTAAGGAGACCTCGTTATCTCTATAAGGTCTCCTACTCTAAGCTCAATTCCCTCTTGGCCGTCAAATATTACCATTACGTTTTCGCTTTCGGTTTTAAGGCTAACAGAGATGCAAGTTTCTCCTTTTAAAACTAAAGGACGCATCGTTAAAGTGTGGGGGCAGATGGGGGTTATTAACATTGCGTTAAGTGTGGGGTATATTATCGGTCCTCCTGCTGAGAGGGAGTAGGCAGTTGAGCCTGTAGGAGTTGCAACTATAACGCCGTCTCCCCTGAAAGTGGTTAAGTACTGCCCGTCTGCAAACATGTCAACTTCAATAATCCTGGCTAAGGTGTCTCTCTTTATTGCTGTTTCGTTAACGCACCTATATATAAGGACATGGCCGTTTTTCCTTACAACTTTGACCCTAATAACTGGTCTGTTCTCAACTGTGAATTCCCCTGCCATCAGCCTGTCTATACACTCTTCTATCTCGTCTATTGATATCTCAGTTAGAAAACCCAATGTCCCAAAGTTTATACCGAGTATGGGAACCGGTTTCTTGTCAACGAGTTTTGCTACGGTTAAAAAGGTTCCGTCCCCTCCTAAAACGAGTATGAGGTCAACTTTATCCGGCATCAGCAGCCTGTCTATGACTTTTACAGTGCTGCACACCTCTTTATTAACCAGGCGGCAGCTTTCTTCGTCAACGAAAACTCTAACCCTGTACTGGCTTAACTTTTTTATTACCCTTTCAAGGCCTTTACCGCTTTCTTTCTTGGTAGGGTTTGCTATAACCCCTATGGTTTTATAAGCTTCTCTTTTTTCTCCTGTCATCTCCCTCTACCTTTAAAATCTTACACATATCATACAGCCTTGACTCTGTTCTCTGGTCAAACTTCGCTACAAATGACTCTTCACTTAAGATATCAAATCTAAGGTTTGTTGTTATTATGGTAGGCAGGTTCTCTGTGTACCTGTAGTTAATTATCTCTGCAAGTATCTCCTTTGCCCACTCTGTGTTCCTTTCGGCTCCTACATCGTCTAGAACTAAAAGGGGAGCTCCCCTTACACTGTCAAGTATCTCCTTTGTTGACTCTGAAGACGAAAAAGAGCTTCTCAAGTTAATTAATAGATTTCTAAAATCGCAAAAAGTTCCTTTTAAACCTTTGTGCTCTATTATGTTTCTTAAAGTGGCAGCTGCTAGGTGGGTTTTCCCCGTTCCGGGAGGCCCGAAAAGGAGTATTCCCTTTTCGGTAAAGGGGTAAAGGAAGAAAAACTCTTTACACTCCTTTAAAGCTTTAAGCTGGTAGGGAGTTTCAGGTTTAAAGTTCTTAAACTTGCACTTTCTATACCTTAAAGGTATTCCTGAGGAAGAGAGGTACTCCTTGCTTAAAAGGAGGAACTTACACTTACACCTTTTAGCGGTTCTCCTGCCGTTTTTCTCCTCTATTATCCAACCGCTTCCTCCACAGATTTGACACTCCAACTTAAACTCCCTACACTTGAGATTGATTAATTATAGTCCTACAGAGGGAGTTTAAATATGGAAGTTGTTGACAAGGTGCTGGCAGGGAAGAGGATTACTGAAGAGGAAGCACTTTGGCTACTTAGAGAAAGCGAGCTTTTAGAGCTTGGACAGCTTGCCAACTTCGTTAGGAATAAAAAACATCCAGATAGAGTGGTAACTTTCGTTATTGACAGGAACATAAACTATACGAACATATGCGTGTGTAAGTGTAAGTTCTGTGCCTTTTATAGGGAGCCCGGGAGTAAAGAGGGCTACGTTATTGACAGGGATACTTTAAGGAAGAAGATTGAAGAGACCTTAGAGCTTGGAGGAACTTCTATACTAATACAGGGAGGTTTAAATCCCCAGTTGGGGATTGAGTATTATGAGGAGCTCCTTTCCTTTATAAAAGAGAACTTCCCTCAAATCCACATTCACGGCTTTTCTGCTCCTGAGATAGTTCACATTTCCAGAGTCTCTGGCTTAACGGTTAAGGAGGTTATAGAGAGGTTAAAGAAGGCAGGTTTAGGCTCCATACCAGGTGGAGGAGCTGAGATTTTAGTTGATAGGGTGAGGAAGAGAATAGCTCCCAATAAGGTCAGAACTAAAGAGTGGCTGGAAGTTCACGAGACTGCCCACAACCTCGGGTTAAAAACTACTGCAACTATGATGTTTGGCAGCTTAGATAAGGATGAGGACATAGTTGAACACTTAAAGGTGATTAGGGAACTTCAGGATAGGACGGGAGGCTTTACTGCTTTTATCCCTTGGAGTTATCAGCCTGACAACACAGAGCTTGGGAAGTTGATAAAAGAGAAGGCCAGCGGAGAGAGGTATTTAAGGGTTTTAGCAGTTTCAAGGATTTACCTTGACAACTTTGAAAACCTTCAAGCTTCTTGGGTTACTCAAGGTGGGAAACTGGCTCAGGTGGCTTTAAAGTTTGGTGCTAACGATTTTGGCTCCCTTATGATTGAAGAAAACGTTGTAGCTGCGGCAGGTGTAAAGTTTAAAATGCCTTTAGATGAAATTATAAGGTTAATAAAAGATGCTGGTTTCCTGCCGGTGCAAAGGGATACCTTGTACAGGAAAGTTAGGGCGTTTCAGTAAAAGATTATTTGGCTTTCGTTCGTATAATTCAGGCACTTACAAGGGAGGTTTCCTTAGTTGGGCGAAAAGTTAAACGGGAGAAAGCAGTTTAGGTTAAGGATAGAAAAGCTGGTTTACGGTGGGAAAGGACTTGGAAGGTTTAACGGTAGAATAGTGTTTGTTCCTCAGGTAGCACCGGGGGATTTGGTTGTTGTAGAGGAGGTGTCAAGAAAGAGCGGTTTTAGTGAAGCTAGGCTGGTAAAGGTTTTAGAAAGTAGTGAGCACAGAGTAGAGCCTCTCTGTCCTTACTTTGGTAAGTGTGGAGGGTGTGATTGGCAACACATTGATTATAAAGAGCAGGTGGAGGCCAAAAGGCTTATAGTTGAGGAGAACCTCCAGAAAATCGGGAAGATAAGGAGTCCGAGAATTGACGAGGTTGTCCCTTCTCCCTCCCCTTGGAACTACAGGAACAGGGCTCAGATAAAGGTAAGGGACGGTAAGGTAGGGTTTTTTGGTAAGAGCTCCCATCAGCTTGTAGAGGTAGAAAGGTGCCCACTTTTAAAGAAAGACCTTGAGGGGATTTTCCCGCGACTAAAGGAACTTTTAAGGGAGCTCCCAACAGAACCTTATGAATTCCACCTTTACTCTTCAAGTAAAGGAGAGGTTCTGTTAAAAATAGTCTATCAGGGGAGGTTTAAGAGAATAGACCTGTCTTTAGAGCAGGTTAAGGAGATTTTGAAACTAAATCTTGTAGGTTATGGAATTTATAAGGTAGCTAATGGCGGTTATCCTGAGAGGATAAAGTTCTTTGGAAGGGACTTTACCTATGAGAAAGTTGGAAAGTTTAAGTTTAGAGTAAGTGCAGATTCCTTTTTCCAGGTTAATATTTTTCAGGTTGAAAACCTGATAACGAGGGTTTCTAAAGCAGCCACAGAGGCCCAATTTATGCTTGCAGGGGACCTCTACTGTGGAGTAGGAACTTTCACGATTCCCGTTGGCAGGTACGTTCACAGGGCTTTTGGCGTTGAGTCAAACTTCTGGGCCGTTAGCGACGCTCTTTATAATAAAGACATTAACGGTTTAAGAAATATTCAGTTTTTCTGCAGGGAAGCGGAAGAAGGGTTAAAAATAGTGGAAGACTACAGCCCTGACCTTGTAGTTGTTGACCCTCCAAGGAGCGGTTTAAGCGGTAAGGTAGTTAAAGCGTTGGCAAGACTTCCAAGGTTAAGGAAGATAGTCTATGTATCCTGCAACCCCTCTACTTTGGCTAGAGACCTTGCACTTTTCCACAAGTTTGGAGTAAACCTTGAAAGGGCCAAGGTTTTAGATATGTTCCCTCAAACCTACCACGTTGAAACCGTTGCCTATTTAAGGAAGGTAAGATGAAGGTAGAGCTCTTTGGCGTTGAGTTTGAAAATCCCGTCTGGACTGCTTCGGGGACTTTTGGTTTTGGTCTTGAGTATTCCCCTTACGTAGACTTGAATAAGGTTGGAGCAGTTTGCGTTAAGGGCCTTTCCTTAAAGCCGAGGGAGGGAAACCCTCCTCCGAGGATTTGGGAGACTCCCTGTGGTATGTTAAACGCCATTGGCCTTCAAAATCCCGGAGTTGAGTTCTTCATAGAAAAGATAGTTCCACAGTTAAAGAGGTATAGGTGTAAGGTTGTAGCCAACATTTACGGCTCAAGCGTAGAGGAGTACGTTTTAGTGGCTAAGGAGTTAAAGGGAGTTGAAGGCGTTGACGCTATAGAGCTTAACATCTCTTGTCCAAACGTTAAAAAGGGAGGACTGGCTTTTGGAGTTGACCCTAAAGAGTCTGCAAAGTTGACGGAGAAGGTTAAGGGTGCTACCGACAAGCCAGTAATAGTTAAACTTTCCCCCAATGTTACAGACATTGTTGAAATGGCAAAGAGCGTGGAATCTGCCGGAGCTGACGCTGTTTCTGCCATAAACACTCTCCTTGGTATGGCTATTGATGTTAAAAAGAGAAAGCCAAAGATAAAGAATAAGTTTGGAGGACTTTCAGGGCCGGCAATTAAGCCTGTTGCCGTGAGAATGGTCTATCAGGTTTCAAGGGCTGTAAAGATTCCGGTTATTGGGATAGGGGGAATTTCAAACTGGGAGGATGCCGTAGAGTTTTTCTTGGCAGGTGCCAGGGCGGTTCAGGTTGGAACTGCTAACTTCTTTAACCCTAAGGCCGTAGAGGAGATAGTTGAAGGGGTTAAAAGGTACATGGAGGAAAACGGTTTTGCTTCAATAGAGGAGATTAACGGAGCTCTCATAGAGGATTAACCCACTTCAACCAAGTCAAACTTCCTTCCGAACCTGTAGGCAAGGAGCTCTTTTAGGTCTTCCAAGCCTTCAAGGTTTGGGTTTTCCTTTACCAGCTTTTCACTTTCTTCCCTTGCCAGCTTAAGTAGCTGGTAGTCTCTCCTTAGGTCTGCAACCTTAAAGTCTCCAAGCCCTGACTGTCTAGTTCCGAAAATCTCTCCCGGGCCTCTAAAGGCAAGGTCTGCCTCAGCTATCTTAAATCCGTCGTTTGTTGACTCTAGAACCTTTAACCTTCTGATAGAGTCTTCCCCTACGTTTCTCGTTGTTAGCAGGAAGCAGTAAGACTTCCTTGAGCTCCTGCCTACCCTTCCCCTTAACTGGTGGAGCTGAGCAAGGCCGAACCTTTCTGCGTGCTCTATTACCATGACTGTAGCTTCTGGAACGTCAACTCCTACCTCAATTACAGTTGTTGAGACTAGAGCTTGGATTTCTCCTCTTTTAAACTCCTCCATAACTTGGTCTTTCTCTTCCTGCTTCATCCTTCCGTGAAGGAGGCCCACCTTGTAAGGTTTTAGCTTTGAGCTCCAGTAAAGGTGCATTTCAGTTGCAGCTTTTAATTCCAGCTTTTCCGACTCTTCAATTAGGGGATAGACTATGTAAGCCCTGTGTCCTTTAGAGAGTTCACTTTTAAGGAACTTAACCAGTTTTTCCCTTTCGTCCTCAAAGAGTATTCTCGTCTCTATCGGCTTTCTCCCTGAAGGGAGCTCGTCTATTACCGATACGTCAAGGTCCCCGTAGGCGGTCATCGCAAGGGTTCTCGGAATCGGAGTTGCCGTCATAACCAGTACGTCCGGGAGCTCCCCTTTCTTTTTAAGCTCAACCCTTTGCTTTACCCCAAACCTGTGTTGTTCGTCAATTATCACGAGGCCTAAGTTCTTAAACTCAACCCCTTCCTGTATTAGGGCGTGGGTTCCAACAACTACGTCAATAAATCCTTCCTTTATTGCTTTGTAAACCGTTTCTTTCTGTTTCTTCGTCATACTTCCAGTTAAAAGGCCTACCCTTACCCCGTACTTTGACAGGAACTCTCTAAATTTTTTATAGTGCTGGTTTGCCAATATCTCTGTAGGTGCCATCACTGCCGTTTGGTAGCCTCCCCTTGAGGCAAAGAAAGCTGCAGCTGCTGCAACTACTGTTTTACCGCTTCCCACATCACCTTGAATGAGCCTGTTCATAGGCTCAGGCTTTTTCATGTCTTCAACTATCTCTTTTAACACCCTTTCTTGGGCTCCTGTTAGTTTAAAGGGAAGTCCCTTTTTAAACTCCTCTATTAGGGAGTGTTCCACTTTGAAGGCTATTCCTTTTTGTTTTTTAAGCTTTTGTCTGTGAAGTGAAAGTGCAAGCTGAAAGAGGAAGAGCTCGTCAAAGATTACCCTTTTTTGTGAAGGGGACTTAAACTCAAGGAGCTCTTCTACTTTCTCGTCTTTGGGAAAGTGGACTCTCCAAAAGGCCTCAGGAGCCCTAAGGAAGCCGTTTCTTTTAATAATTTCTTCTGGAAGGTACTCCTTCATAAAGGGGACAGTTTGCTTAACCAAGTTCTGAATGTCTTTCCTTACCGTTGTCTGCTTAAGGCCTTCTGCACAGTGGTATATGGGAAGGACTTTGCCGAGCTTTTCAAGTCTTTCTCCGAAAACTTCAACTTCCGGGTGGTGCATGACAAATCCTGCACTTTCCCTCTTTACCGTCCCGTAGGCTAAAACCTCTTTTTTTAGCTCTTTTGCTCCCTTAAAGAGCTTTTTGTAATAGGGAAATACTTTCTCCTGGAAAAAGTAAAGGGATAAGGTTCCCGTCTTATCGTAGAGGAGGACTTTAAGTATCTTCTTCTTCTTTTTTGGGGTTGTTATCTCCGATAGGGACATTACTTTTCCCTTTACTAAGAATTCTTCCCCCGGTTTAAGGTAGGCCATTGGGGTTATCGTTGTCCTGTCCTCGTATCTAAAGGGAAGGTAGTAGATTGCGTCTATTAAGGCCTCTATTCCCAACTTCTTTAGCCTTGCCTTTGCCCTTTTGTTAATTACCTTGTCCGGGAGCTCCTCAATCTTCTTAAAGAAGGCCCTAATGGGGTACTTCCTTCCCTTCTCTTTCAGCTCTTCTCCCTTTACCTTTAGCTTTTCCTTTGGGAGCTCCCTTCTTTTTTCCTTTTCAATCTCCTTAACGTCAAACTTTAAGATTACTACCGAGTGGAGCTCCTTTAAAAACCTCTTTTTCTTCTCTAACGGCATTAAAGGGTAGGCTTCAAGGTACTTAACTACCTTTTTAACCCACTCTTTCCTCTTTTTGTCAAGGTGTGGAAGGAGGTCTAGAAAGAGCTTCTTTAAAACTCTTTCTGGCTCCTTTACCCTGTCTAGATACCTAAAGTCTTCCTTTACCAGTAGGGTTAGAAGCTCCTTTATCCTCTTGAGCTTTTTCTCCATTTCTCCCTACAGCCTGTATAATTATTCTGGAAATTAAATTAAACCAGAAGGAGAAGAATGAGAAAAGGAGCTCTCTTCCTCTTGACCCTTGCCCTTTCCTCTTGTGCAACTTTCCAGGAAAAGGGAAAAAGTGTAAAAGTAAATCCTGCAAAGAAAACTAAAGCCTTAGCTTTAAAACCTAAAAAAGAAGAGAGCTACAAGCCAGGCTACCTTTACTACTATACTCTCTACCTAAAGTTCCTCTCAAGTGGCAAGAAAAGGGAGGCGGCCCGCTACCTTCAGGAGGCCATAAAGAGAAACCCTGAGAACTTGGAGCTCTTAATAGAGGGAGCAAAGCTCTACGCCTCTTTAAAGGAGTACGGTAAGGCGCAGGAGCTCCTTCAAAAAGCACTTAAAGTTGACCCCAACAACATAACTGCCCTTAAGCTCCTTGCAGGAATTTACGTTATAAAGGGAGACTTTGATAAAGCTCAGGAAGTTTACCGTAAGGCACTAAAGGTTAAAAAAGACAGGGACGTTTACGTTTTCCTTTCAAACTTGCTGATAAACCAAAAGAGGTATAAAGAAGCTTTAAAGGTCTTAAAGGAAGCTTCCAGGTACTTTCCTAAAGACTACCTAATATCCTACTTTGAAGGTCAAGTTTACCTCCTTATGGGGAAAGAGAGGAGAGCTCTTAACTACCTACAAAAGAGCATAAGGGAGAACCCCAACTTTGAAAGCGCTTACATACTACTTGGCAGAGCTTTAATGAAGCTTAAAAACTACAAAGAGGCCGAGGCTTTCCTAAGGGAAATTCTAAATAAGGACCCTGAAAACGTCTATGCCTTAAGAGAGTTGGTTTTAGTTTATATGGCTGAAGGGAAAGTAAGTGAGGCGGTAAAAGCTATTAAAAAGCTCTCACAGCTTGAACCCTATAACCTAAAACTCCTCTCGTGGCTTGCTGCAAACCTCTTTCAGCTGAAAGAGTACAAAGAAGTTATCCCGTTAATAGAGAAGATAACGAAGCTAAACCCTGATAACCCAAACGTTTACTTTATGCTCGGCTTGGCTTATGAAATGTCCGGCGACCTTGAAAGGGCCGTTAAGGCTTACGAAAAGGCGTTGGACTTATACCCTGAAAACCCTACCGTTTTAGAAAGACTTGCAGTTGTTAGCTACAAGCTCGGAAAACTTGAAGAGGCAAAGGCCTATTATGAGAGACTCTGGCAGTTGACCGACAATCCAGCTTACCTGGTTAGACTTGCCCTTATAACTGACAAGATGGGGAATACTCAAGAAGCCTATAACTTGTTAAAGACTTGGAAAGGAAGGGCAAAGGAAGACCCGGACATACTCTTTTACCTTGCCTTCTTCTCTGAGAAGTTAAAGAGATATAAAGAGACTGAAGAGTACCTTAAAGAGCTCCTTAAGTTAAACCCTTCTCCCGATGTCTATAACTACATTGCTTACTTTTACGCTCAAAGGGGAGAGAACCTCAAAGAGGCCCTTAACTACATAAACAAAGCTCTAAAAGCCTTTCCCAACAGCCCAGCCTACTTAGACACTAAAGGCTGGATTCTCTACAAAATGGGGAACTATAAAGAGGCCTGTGATTACTTAAAGAAGGCTTTAAAGCTTAAACCAAAGGACCCTGTTATAAACCAGCATTACGGAGAGTGTCTCTTTAAACTTGGGAAGTTAAAAGAGGCTAAAGAACACCTTGTCAAAGCTCTAAGTGCTATAGTTAAGGACCCTTCAATTCAGGAAGAAGAACCCGGAATACTTAACAGAACGGTAAAGCTTTTAAGAGAAATTGAGGAGGGTAAATGAACTGGAGTATGCTCTTGTGGGGTCTTATTATCTTCCTGATAATATCCCTACCTACAATTACCGGGCTTATGAGGATTAACTCTGCCTTAAAGTTCCTTTTAGAGACAAAGAGAGAAGACTTTTACCCCCTTAACGCCATAAAGCCGGGAGGTTTTGCCTACGCCTTAACCTTTAGCTTCAAGATAACCTTCCTTACCGCCATTATCCTAGATTACGTGGAATACGTGAAGCAAGTTTACTACATAGTTTCCCTTTTCCTCTTCTTCCTTATGATTGACTTTATAGTTCAAAACTCGGGAGAGGCTTTTAAACTCCTCTCTTTAAACATTAAAAGTGCTTTTGTTGGAGCATCCCTTCCCGTTTTAGTTATATTTGCCTTAAACTTTATTATTCAAAGGAAACTTAAGAAGCTGATACCTCAAGAGATTGAAAACTACAAGAGAAACAGAAAGAGCCCTGCTCTTAAAGAGTTTGACCAAAAAGGTTAAGGAGGAGAGAGATGAAGGTTGAATTTAAAAGTGAGCTTAAGGCTAAGAAAGGAGACCTTTTAATAACCGGAGTTTACGAAGGCCTTAAAGAGGTTGAGAAGGAAGAGAAGGAGAAGTTAAAAGCCCTTTCCTTTAACGGAAAGGTTGGGGAAGTTGCAGTTTTGCCAGGAAGCGGTGCTTTTAAAGCTTTCGTATATGTAGGGCTTGGTAAAAAGGGTGAGCTTACCCAAGATAAAGTTAGGTTAGCAGCTGCAAAAGGGATAAAGAAAGCTGAAGCTTTAAAGGCTAAAAGCGTTGTCTGTGAGCTTTTAGGAGAAGATAAACTAAAGGAGTTTTCGGCAAAAGCTGTTGCTGAGGGCTTAATTCTGGGAGCTTACTCTTTTAACAAGTATAAGGAGGAAAAGGTTAGCTTAAGTAAAGTTGTGGTTGCGGGAAAGGAGGAGTACAGGAAGTCCTTTAACCTTGGAAAGGTTCTTGCTGAAGCTACAAACTTTACAAGGGACATAGTAAACGAGCCTGGAAACGTTATAACTCCCGAGAAACTTGCCCAGATAGCAAAAGAGCTCTCTAAAGAGATGGGCTTTGAGTGTAAAGTGTTTGACGAGAAGAAACTTGAGAAGAACAAAATGGTTGGAATACTTACAGTTGGAAGGGGAAGTTCAAACCCTCCAAGGTTTATCCACATTGCCTACAAGCCTAAAGGTGCAAAAAAGAGGGTAGTTCTCGTTGGTAAAGGAGTTACCTTTGACAGTGGAGGGCTTAACGTAAAGCCTGAACAGTACATGAAGACTATGAAGTCTGACAAGGCAGGAGCCTGTGCCGTTTTAGGGATAATGAAAGCTTTAGGGGAGTTAAAACCTAAAGTTGAAGTTCACGCTCTAATCCCAACCGTTGAGAACATGCCTGACGGTAAGGCTTACAGACCTGACGACATAATAACCTATAAAAACGGAGTAAGCGTTGAAGTTCACTCAACTGATGCTGAGGGAAGGCTGATACTTGCGGATGCCCTTATCTACGGTTCAGAGTTAGAGCCTGACCTTATGGTTGACATGGCTACCTTAACCGGTGCTTGCGTTGTTGCTCTTGGCCACTATACTAGCGGTCTCTTTACTGAAGACGATAAACTGGCTAAAGAGCTAGAGAGGATTTCTAAGGAAACGGGAGAGAAACTGTGGAGGCTACCCCTTGACGAAGACCTTGAAGAGGAGATTAAGGGGACCTACTCTACAGTTCAGAACGTAGGGAAGAGCAGGTACGGAGGAGCAATAACGGCAGCTCTCTTTTTAAGGAAGTTCGTTAACAAGGATAAAGTTAGAAGCTGGGCTCACTTAGACATAGCAGGGCCTGCCTTTTTAAGTAAGCCGTGGAAGTACTACTGTGAAGGTGCAACTGGCCAGCCTGTTAGAACTGTAGTAGAGCTCCTTTTGGGGTAGTAGCCCCCTTGTTTTAATTATGGTTTGGAAACTTAAACTGTTCCTCCTTTCTGTTATAACGGGCGTTTTAACGGGTATAGCCGTTATATTCTACGTTTTCTTAACTAAGGCTCTCTCTTATCTGTTTTACTTGGGGGAGCCTTTAACTACGATTCCTAACCTCCCCTTCTGGTATGTCTTCTTTATAACTACCTCTTCCATTTTGGTTGTTAACCTAATTATCCTCTACAACGAAAAAGCTAAAGAGTACGGTATAAGGGAAATCTCAGAAGCCCTTGAGAAAAACAGACTCACTTTTTCCTCTTCAGACCTCATTATGAAGATAGTTGCCTCTTCTCTTTCCATAGGTAGCGGTTTTGCAGTTGGAAATGAGGGTCCCTCTGCAGCAATAGGTGCAATAATTGCCTGTAAGGTGAAGAAATTTTTTAACTTGCCTAAGGAGCTATTGAAAGTAGCTATAGGTATTGGGGCAAGTAGCGGTATTTCTGCCGTTTTCGTCTCTCCGATTACTGGAATACTTTTTGCAGTTGAGAACGTTGCTTACTCCTTAGTTAAGGATTTTATAGGTTTTATGGTTTTAGGGAGTTTTTCCTCTTTTTTGATAGCTTTAATGTACTTAAAACCTATTATCTTTAACTACTCAACAGGGAAAAACATCCATCTTGATTACTTGGTTTCCCTTTTTCTCTTTATTCCTGTAATCTCTGGGGGGATTTACGTTTACTTAACTTTAAGGGATAAGGTCCTTTTCTACTTAAATTCGCTTGCTTCTGAGAAACTCTCTCCTTTGCAGAGGGTAGCTCTCGTTTCGGTTTTAGGGGGAGGAACAGTTGCACTTATTCTAAAGGTTTCTCCTTACGGTGGCTTTTCAGGGCACGAGGTAGTTTCAGCCCTTATAAACGGCAGTTTTCACCTGCCTTTAAGTGTAATCTTGATACTGGTTCTCCTTAGGATAGTTTCAAACGCCGTTTCTCTTTACTCAAACGCCGTTGGGGGTCTCTTTATAACTTTGATGAGTATAGGAGCTCTAATCGGCTACGGCTTTGGCGAGTGGCTTAAAACTTTTAATTTTTCCGTAGAGCCCTTCTACTTTGCTGCAATAGGTGCTGCAACTTTTGTAGGAACCGTTATGAGGATTCCTTTTACTGCCGTTGTTTTAGCTTTAGAACTAACTTACGACTACAACGTCGTGGTTCCAACGGGTTTTGTGGTTTCTGTTGTAGGTTTCTTGGCTTCTTTAGCTTTTGACTTAAGGAAAGGGTTCTTAAGGAGAAGTCGGCCTTCTTAGGCCGACGAAGGAGGGTACCATGGGAATTGGAAGGAGGGTAGTGGTAAATTTAGACGACTATGATAATTTGTCAAGTATTGTCATTTTAGTGGTATTTGAATATAGAGAGTGTTATATAGTTCTAATTAGCTAAAACCATTAAACCAAGCTGTGGAGGAGGGCTTGATAAGGAGCGTTTGTACTTACTGTGGAGTAGGATGTGAAATAGGCTGGAACGGAAAGGAGGTTGTGCCGGTTAAGGAAGGTATTGTAAGTAAAGGGAAGCTTTGTGTGAAAGGTAAGTTTGGTTATCAGTTCTTAAATAGCTCGGAGAGGATAAGGGGAGCTCTCGTTAAAGGGGAGCTTTTAAAAAAGTACGGGTATGACCTTTCAAGTTTTTCTTTTTGGGGTAAAGGTTTCTTTAAAGTTCCTTACGCCGTTGCTTTTTCAATAACGGCTAAGGAGCTCTTAAAGATAAAAAAGGATTTCGGAGGAGAAGCCGTAGGCCTTATAGGCGGTGCAAGGACCAACTGTGAGAGTGCCTACCTATTTCAGAAGTTTGGGAGGGAGGTTTTAAAAACCCCAAACGTTGACAACTGTGCGAGGATATGCCACGCTCCTTCTCTTAAAGGTCTAAAGGAAACGGTGGGGGAAGGTGCGGCCTCTATTCCTTTTGACGAGATTTACAACGCCGAGTTCATTTTCGTTATAGGTTCAAACACAACGGAAGCCCATCCGATAGTGAGCCACAGAATTGTTGAGAAGGCAAGGAAAGGAACCCATTTGGCCGTTGTTGACGTTAGGGAAATAGGTCTTTTTAAGTTTTCAACCTATCCTGTCGTTATTCCGTATGAATCAAACCTCCTTTTCCTAAACGCCGTTGCAAGAGTTATAGTTGAGAGGGAGCTCTACGATAAAGAGTTTGTAAAAAACAGGGTTTTAAACTTTGAAGAGTATAAAAGCGCCCTTTTAAAGGACCCCCTCTCTAAGCCTGAAGTATTTGAAGAGTTGGTAGGTTATGAAGGGGTCAAAGAACAGATTTACTCAATTGCCGGCGAGATTTCAAAGAAGAGGACAGTTTTCCTCTGGGGACTAGGCATAACAGAGCACATAGACGGAAGCAGGGCCGTAATGGCTATTGCCAACCTTGCCCTTTTAACCGGGAACATTGGCAGAAAGGGAGCAGGTTTAATTCCTTTAAGGGGACAGAACAACGTTCAAGGAGCCTGCGATGTGGGAATGCTTCCTTACTACCTCCCTGACTACAAAATCCCTGAGAAAGTAGGCCTTACCACCCCCGAAATGGTAGAGTCTGCTTTAAAGGGGAAGTTAAAGGCCCTTTGGGTTATGGGGGAAGACATTGCCCACGTTCACCCTAACCTTAATAAAATTAGAAAAGCCTTAAAGAAACTTGAGTTTTTAGTAGTAAACGAGCTGTTCCCCTGCCAGATAACAGAGTTTGCCCACGTTGTCTTTGGCGTTAAGAGCTGTTATGAGAAAGAGGGGGTTTACATTAACGCCGAAAGGAGGCTTCACCTTTCCACACCGTTAGTTGAGTCTTCCCTCCCTGACGACTGGGAGGTTGTAGCCGAAGTCTCAAAGAGAATGGGGCACGATTTTGGCTTTAAAAGGACAGAGGAAGTCTGGGACTCTCTAAGGGAGGAAGCTCCGGTCAGGTTTAAAGGTGCTTCATATAGTCTTTTAAGAGAGAAGTTTAACGCTTCCCCTCAGTGGCCTGTTGTTAACGGCAAGGGGACGGAAATCCTTTACGAAGAAACTTTTCCAACTCCGCAAGGTAAGGCAAAGCTTGTCTATTCGCCCTATCGTCTAAGGGGAATGGTTAAAGAGCTTATAGAAAAAGGAAAACTTGAAGGTTTCTACCTTACTACAGGGAGGAACTTGGTTCACTACAACAACGCCAACCAGACAAACAGGTGTGAGACCTTAAAGAAATTTAAAACCTTTCAAGAAGACTTACTCTATATGAATAAGGAAGACTGGAAAGAGCTTGGAGAGCCAAAAGCGGTTGTATTAGAAAGCAATTACGGTAGAAGCTCTCCTCTCACCGTTGAGCCAACTCCCCACTTAAAGAGGAAGACCCTTTTTACTACCTTTCACCACAGCAAAAGCCGTATAAACAACCTCTTTGGCGACGAGTCAGACGAGTTTGTTAAAACTGCGCAGTTTAAGTCGTTAAAAGTAAAGGTCGTTCTTTTATAGCAGTATGAAGGAAAGGGAGGAAAGGTTTCCTCCCCTTTAGTCAACCTTCTTTACAAAGAAGTAGGTGTTTACTCCGTTAGTAGGTTTTAGGTCAACCTCTTCGTAGGCCTTGTAGATGTAGTTAAGCCTGTTTCCGTGTTGAGGAGGAGCTAAAAGAATGTCCCTTCCCCTTGTTATACCTATCCTCTTTGTGCATAGGTGGCCAAAGTAGTACTTCCTCTTTTGTGGATGCTTTGCCGCTTCTGAAGCGTCAATTCCGTAAACCATACCTTCTGGAAAGGCCAATACCCAGCAGTGATATCCCTTTACCTGTCCGTCTTTGTTTATTGGAAGTCCTATTTCAAAGAGTGCCGGTATCCCTGCAGCTCTACACAGAGCTATAAAGAGGGAGTGAAAGTCTGTGCAGTTGCCCCTCTTTGCACTGCAGGCCCATATGGCGTCTCCTCTTCCCCATCCTTTACCGCTTTTGTCGTACTTCATGTGGGAGACTACGTAGTCGTAGATTGCCTTCATTTTTTCAAGCTGTGTTTTCTTTCCTTTAGTTATCTGTTGGGCAAGTTTTTTAAAGTCTTCAACTGGGACGAGCCTGTCTGAAAGGAGATAGCGGATAGGAGGTTTACACTCTGCCTTTGTCGGCTTAACCTCTTCCCTTTTTACCTTTACGTCAACTGTAATTTTTACCGGTTCTGTAAGAGGGCCTATCTTTTTAATGTAGATGAACCTGTTGCCGTATTCTTTCTCCTCTTCCAGCAAGTAAGGAAAAGGGCTCTTTACAGAGATTCCCTCTATTTTCTGCCACCTGTTCTGGTAGGGAACGGGAATCCAGACTTCTACTAGTTTAGCTTTAGGTTGAGGTTTAAGCTCTACAACCTCTTTTAAGTCGTAGGTTGCGGCAAAAGAGCTTGAGCTAATGAGTGTAATTAGGGCTACTTGAATTGCCTTTTTCATAGCTCCTCCTTAAAACAGTAGTTGAAGTTCTGCTGTGAACAGGTTGTCGCTTATTTCTTTTGTCTTTCTTTGGTTTGCAAAGGTGTATGAAGTCCTTACCGCAGCCTGCCAGCCGTGGATTAGATAGTAAGCTCCAAAAGTGGTATAGTCAACATCGTACTTGTCGTCAACTTTGGTGTTTGGGTCAACCCAAGAGTAGCGGGCTACAAGGTGGAGCTTCCTTTCAAATGGGAGTTGGTAGTCTGCCTGTATGTAGTAGCCTTTTGCGTTTCCCAGTGAGACTGGTTTTCCGTTTTGGTCTTTCCCGTCTGTTGGGTTGTCAAAGAGGTATCCCCCTTCAACGGCAAGGCCGTAGTCTCTAAGTTTTAAGGTTGCTTCTGCATCTATTAAGTGCCTTTTAACGCTTTTTGCGTTGTATTTTGCGTAAACGAGCTTTGATGAAGAGTCGGTTCCTCCTTCATAACCCAATCTAAACTTGAGAAGGTAGTTTTCTGTATTAACAGGTTCTCCTTCAAAGGCTACAGTGTAGGCATACTTCCTGTCTGAATTGTAGATTTTCCCAGAGCTCCACCCTTCCCCGTTTATGAGAGCTCCGGTTAAAGAATATCCTTTAGCGAACTTGTATTTTAGAGATATTCCAACATCTCTCCAGACAGGAGCTATCTTGTTTACAGCAACTGGCCTTTCAGGAAGCGAGAGTTTTGCCCCGCTTCTTAGGTAAGAGAGGGAAAGGGGAACTTTAAACTGTCCGAGCTTTATAGAGAGTGGAAGGTCGTTGGGCTCGTAGGTTATGTATGCGTCCCAGAGCTCAACGGGAGCTCCCCTGTCGGCCCTAATTAGAACTTTATACTTAAAGTCTTCATTAACTTTACCTTTAATAAAGAACCTTGCTTTCCTAACTGTAAAGCCGTTTCCCGGGTCTTTGTAAATAGACTTTCCTCCTGCTTGGGTTAAGTTCTCAGTCTGAGAGAACCTAAAGAGGACTCTACCCCCTACCTTTACGCTTCTATCCTTCTTCCTTGCTGGAAGAACGGAGGCTTCAAGGAGCTCCTTTAGCTTCCTGTTTTCCATTTCAAGTTTCTCAACTTTCGCTTCAAGCTCTTGGAGCTTTTTGAGTATTTCCTTATTGCTTATCTCTTGAGCTTGAGAGGAAGAGGCGGTGATAAAAGCCAGACTTACCGCTAAAAGGCTCCTCTTCATCGTTTCCTCCCTTATATCTTCTCTATTTTCACTCTCGTGCTTGAAAAGTCAGGAATTCCTCCTATTGGTTCAACGAGGGGGAGGTTAAAGAGCTCTCCGTCAAGCCTCGTAAGCTTGTTAAAGGTAATTCCTACTCCCCTTCTTTTATCAACTTTAGTCCAGTTGCCCTTGGCAACTTTTTTGCCTCCCAATAGTACCTCTTCTGCATTCTCTATGTAAAGGGGAGATGCTCCGTGCTGCCAGTGGCCAAAGTGGTGGGAGTAGGCTACGACCTGAGGTCTTATTAAATTGGTTATTTTAACCCTTGCAGTTAGTCCTTTCGGGTAAGAAGGAGAGTAGATTCTAACCAAGTCTCCCTCTTTAACTCCCAGCTTTTCTGCGTCTTCAGGGTTTATCTTTACCTGAAAGTCTGGCTCGTAAATTAGGGCCTGTCTGTAAACTATCGTCCTTGATTGGGTGTGAAGTGCCGACTTGTAGGTAATTGCGTTAAAGGGATATTCTTTATCAACTTCTTCAACGGGTTTTCCAAAGTAGGTGGTTGACGGGTAATATCTAATCGTTCCCCAGAGCTTCTCTCCCGTTAGTGAGTTCCTGCTCGTTCCTAGCTTCTCGTTCCAGATGCAGACCTTGGGAATTCCAAACTTAAAGTTGCCCCTCTCGTCAAAAACAGAGTCAAGGGGTTTAAATACTCCTCCTCTAACAAGAACCGTGCATACCCTTTCCCACTCTTTTGGTTTTAATACTTCCTTGTGTTTAGATACTATGTAGTTTTCTTCTACGAAGTCTATTTCCTCTTTTGGAGCTCTCTTTACTTTTGCGTTGTAGGCAAGGTTTGCTATTCCCCTTAAGTAGTAATCTTCCGGCTTAATGAGGGGGTAGAGTTTCCCGTCTTTTCCGGGAATTGCCTTCTCCCCGTAGCCAGGTAGTTTAAGGTAGCGAGCTACATCTATTAAGAAGGTTTCAAGGCAGAAAGGCCTTCCGTCTTTAGTTTTGCCGACTAAAGGTTCAAATACCGGCGTCCTGACTGCCGTAAACTGGCAGGCTGGAGCGTGGGGGGTTAAGAAACCGTAGTGGCCTTCAAGGTAGGTTATGTCTGGAACTATGTAATCTGCGTAAACGTTGGTTTCGTTTACGGTTATGTCAACGGAGATAAAGAGGGGGACTTTGTCTGGGTCTTTTAAAGTTTCAATGAACCTCCTTCCTCCCGGCATGCTGTAGATAAGGTCGGAAAAGTAGGTTATCACTACTTTTGCCGGGTAAGGGTATTTCTGGTCAATTCCTGAGATTGCAGAGACGGAGAGTCCTCCCTTTGTAAAGGGATACCAGGGGAGCTTTGAAGGGTAGCCTTTCTCTTTAAACTCTGTTGTATCTTCGTATCTTGCCTTTTCCCTTGATATCTTAACTCCTTTTGGTTTTCTCATTCCCGGGAATTTCTTAAGGTCGTAAAGTCCCTTTTGCCAGTTTGCCGCTCCTTTACCTTTGCAAAGGTATCCTCCTTTCCTGTTAATGTTCCCTACGAGTGCGTTCATCATCGCAAGGGCGTAAGAGGCGTAGGTTCCCCCTACGTAGTTGCCTCCTCCGTGGTAGGCAAAGGCTACAGCTTCGGGAGCGTTTTCCCAGAATTCCTTAGCCACCTCTTTAATGGTCTCTTGGTCAATTCCCGACTCTTCAGCGTAGAAGGAAAGGGGCTTTTCAAATACCTTCTCTTTCATTAGAGTAAAGGCCGTTTTTACCTTAATTCCTCCTATTTCGCCTTCCCACTCTAAGAGAGCTCTACTTACTTTTCCGGCCCCTACAGGTTTGCCTGTTTCAGGGTCTATTACCACTTCTTCTTGAGGCTTGCCTTTAATCCCTTTAGCGTCTTTGACTCTTAAGAACCTTCCTGCTTCAGGGTGTCTTTCGTCAACTATTACCAAGTGGGTTGCGTTGGTGTAAACGTTCCTTCCCGCTTCTTCTGCTGCTTTTTTGTTGGGAATTGAGAGGAAGTCTTTGTCGTACCAGCCGTTTTCAAGCATAACTCTTATAAAGCCCATTGCGAGAGCTCCGTCCTTTGTAGGCTTAACCGGCAGCCACCTGTGGGCGTGGGCTACGGCTTTGGGAGCTCTCGGGTCTATTAAGACCAGTTTAAGCTCACCGCTTGCAATTCTCCTTGCGATTATGGCTCCCGAGGTGTTTACTCCCGGCTGTTGGGCGCTGTATATGTTTGAGCCGAAAACTAACATGTACTTACAGTTCCAGTAGTCTGCCTTAAACTCTACCTGCTTTCCGTCTGATAGGGCGTAGTTCCCCATTCTAAAGCCAATTCCGCAAATGTCAGTGTGGGCTATGTAGTTTTTAGAACCTATTGCGTTAAAGACCCACCTTTTTATAAAGTGGCTTCTACCTGCCTGAGAGCGGCCTGTAAACCATATTAACTGGTTTCTCTTTGGGCCAAGCTCTGGAGCTCCCTCAACCACCGGTTCGTCAGAGAGGACATCCTTAATTCCCGGATAGTGCCTTTCGTCTCCAATCTCTTTAAAGAGCTTTCCTCCTTCGCAAACCTCTCTTATTAACTGTTCCCAACTTATAGGTTTAAACTTACCTTCTCCCCTTTTCCCTATCCTCTTTAAGGGCTGGGTTATCCTGTAAGGGTTAAATAGGTAGTCGTTGTCCATTTGGGGTTTTGCGCAGGTCGTAGCCACCGCCTTAAAGCTTTCCCTTAAGGGGGTGTCGTAGGGTATCTCCTTCCCTGAGCGGTTGTACGGGTGGTAGGGGTTTCCGTCAACTTGGGCAATTTTGCCTTCCTTTACGGTAATCCTCAGTCCGCAACGGGCGTTGCAGGCAAGGCAAACCGTATTAACTATCCTGTCTCCCTTTGGCTTTTCCGTTTGCGGGTAGGAATATGGGTTAACCTTTTCTGTTTTTGGAATTATCTCAGCGTGAGATTCTTTCAAGAGAGCTCTCCTTACTTCGGGTCTTGCCTTAAGGAGCTCTGCCAGAGGACCTTCAGGCTTATAAAGGTTTCCAAATACCAAAGCTCCGCTTGGGCAAACTGCTACGCACCTTGGAATGTCGTTTCCCTTTACGCTCCTTTCAAAACAGAGGTCACACTTTCTTGCCTTTCCTCCTTTATCAATAACTATTGCGTTAAACGGACAAGCCGGCACGCACTTTTCACAACCGGTGCACTTTTCTTCTTCTATAACTACAACTCTTCCCTCTCTTACCTTAATTGCGTTAAAGGGACACGCAGATACGCAAGGGTGGTCAAAGCACTCTTTACATATCTTTTCTTGGCTGAAGACCAGCTTTGCTTTTGGGTAGTCCCCTATTTCCTTCTCCTCTATCCAGAAAAGGTTTACCTCCGGGGTTTCGTTAAGGTCGTGCTCAAGCTGGCAGGCGGCCATGCAAGCCTTACAGCTCATACACTTTCCTTGGTCAAATATTAGAACCGGTTTAAAAGGTTCTCCTCCTTCTCCTCTTTTAACCTCAATGCCGGCACCAAGTAGAACTGTTAAGCCTGCTACTTTTAAGAACTCTCTCCTTTCCAAGGTTCCCTCCTAAATTGGGATGGTCAAATTATAATTAACTATGGGTGCAATAGATAAAATCAATTAATTACTTTCAAATTATAGAAGTTGTTAATTCTTTATCTGTGCTAAAATAGAAGAAAACTTAAAGAATTAAGGAGAGTGCGATGAAAAGGAAATTCCTGGCTCTTGCTGTTGTTTTTGCCCTTTCAGGAGCTCTTACTTCTTGCGGAAAGAGCGAAACTAAGACTTCTGAGCAAAAAGAAAGCAGTCCTTTAAAGCCTGCCAAGGAAGCGCCAGTTAAGCCTCAACCTCTTACTGAGCTTGCTAACAACCTCCCTAAAGGTCATCCACCCATAGATACTCGTTTACCGGAAGGCCATCCTCCTATTAACAAGGACCTTATGGCTATGCACTCTGGGAAGAACTTAACCAAGTTTGACAGGCCCATAAACATACCTGAAGAGGTGCAGAAAACCTGGAAGAGTGCTACCATAGACATTTACGACAAAACGGCCGGAAAAGTGGTTAAGGAGTTAAAGGTTAAGAAAGGAGAAACTGTTAACTATGACGGTCTTGAGATAAAGGTCCTTTACATAGTTCCTCACCTAGTTCTTGATAACGGTTATACCTCTGCCTCTAACGAGCCCCAAAACCCTGCAATCTTAGTTGAAGTTAAGGAAAACGGTAAGGTAATTTACGCAGGTCCAATTTACCAGAAGTTTCCTACTATGTACAACATTAACCACCCGAGATATCAGATTTTCCTTAAGGGAATTTCAAAAGAGTAGCCTTTACACCCTCTCCCTCCGGGAGTTAAATTAAGAAGTGGAACCTAAAGGAGGGAGAGGCTATGCCTGTTAAAGACCTGATAAAGAGGAAAGTTGTAGTTATTGAGCCTGATGACACGGTTAAGCTTGCCGCAAAGAGAATGCAAGACAAGCTTGTAGGTAGCTTGGTCGTTATTGAAGGGGATAAGCCGATAGGGATAATAACCGATAGGGACATCGCTTTAAGAGTAGTAGGGGAAGGTAAGAGCCCCGATGTTCCGGTTAGAGAGGTTATGACGAAAGACCCCATTACCGTTAGGGACGACGCTACCTTCTTTGAGCTTACCAAGGCCTTTAGGGATGCAGCGGTAAGGCGGCTTATCGTCGTAGATAAGGAAGGGAAATTGGTAGGTCTTATCTCTATTGACGACGTTATGGAGCTCCTTACTGCTGAATTTGCAAACCTCATAGCCGCAATAAGGGGTTAAATGGAGATAAGGGTAGAGACTCCCGTATTTGAAGGCCCTTTAGACCTCCTTTTGTACCTGATAAGGAAAAGGGAAGTCAGCATATACGACATTCCCATTTCTGAGATTACCGAAGAGTTCTTAAACTACATCTATACTATGCAGGAGCTAAACATTCCCTTAGCTTCAGAGTTTCTACTTATGGCTGCAACCCTTGCCAAGATAAAGTCCCAATATCTAATACCTAAGGAAGAAGAGGAAGACCCTAGGAGGGAGCTCGTCCAGATAATTGAGGAGTACCTGCGCTCAAAAAGGGCCGCAAAGGAGCTTGATAAGCTGGAGGAGGAGGCTTTAAAGTTTTACCCTCACGACCCTTCAGACCTTATCTTCCAGTTTCAGGAGAAGGTCAAGATTGCCAACACCGTTGATGACTTAAAGGAGGCCTTTAAGAGCGTTTTAGAGAGGAAACTAAAACCAAAAATTAAAGTGGGCCTGAAACTCTCCGGGGAGTCCTTTAAGATTTCAGACAAGGTTAGTGAAATTAAGGCTCTTTTAAAGAGAAACTACATCTTAAAGTTCTCGTCTCTTTTAGAAAAGAGCTCCTGTAAACTTGAGGCAATTACCTATTTCCTTGCTCTCCTTGAGCTTTCAAAGCAGGGGGAAGCTTCAACTTTCACCGACGGTGAAGAGCTCTTTATAAGTAGGGTAGTTCCCTTAAAGAGGGAAGAGGTTAAACTCCTTACCCTTTCTCCTTAAGGGTTTTCTCAATCACTTCTGCTTTACTCCTTAAAGTAAGAACTCTGTTTATGTAAGAGACCCTTTCTAAGCTCCTTCCTGAGTACTCAACAACTATGTCAATTGGGAGTCCCAGTTTTAGGAGCTCTGCAACGTATCTATCTTTAAGGTCTGAAACCTTAAAGTCTAACTTAAGCTGTTTAAGGACTCTGTGGAAAGTTACTTTAACGGTAGATGGCCTAACGTTTAAAAGGGGAGCTATCGGTAGCTTCTCTTCCCTTATCTTCTTAAGCCTTCCGTTTACTTCTTCATCTATAACGAACCTCTTTATCTTCTTTTCCTCAAGGACCGGTATTCCCATAAAGGAGCCGTAAGAGTTAACCTTTAACTTCCCTATCTCTGAAGGGGAAAGGCCTAAAGTTAAAATCATTAAGAGGGCAGTTTGGAGCTCTGAGCTCTTTAACCTCTTTAAAGCTTCCTTGAACTTGGAAATCTCCTCTTCCTTAATCGGCTTAAACTCTTGAAACTGGGAAGTTTCTGGGGGGACGAACTTTAGCCTTCTCTTAATTCCCTTAAACCTTAGGTAGTGCTGGATGGCAGACATTGCAGTTCTAAAGCTCTTTTCCGTCTTATACCTTGCAGAGAAGTAGCCGTAGAGCTTTTCCTCGTCAAAGTTTAAAAGGTCGTAGTTGTAAAAGGAGAGGAAGGCGTGAAAGTACCTTAAAACTCTCCTGTAAGTGTCTATCGTGTTTCTCTTGTAGCCGTCCTCTATTAAGGCTTTAAGAAAGTCTTCCATTCTGTTCCGTTCCCGTATAGGTTAGAGTAGTAGTAAAGATTTACTAGCGTTCTTTTAACGTATTCCCTTGTCTCTGCAAAGGGAAGGTAAACATCTGTAAACAGGATTAAATCCTCTTTTCCCTTTATCTTACCGAAAGTCTTTAATGCCCTTTTAACCCTTAAAGGACCGCAGTTGTAAGCTGCCGCTGCTAGAGGGAACAGCTTGAACCTTTTAAGGAGCTTGTGTATGTAGTACGAGCCGAACCTGTAGTTTAGCTCAGGTTCAAACAGCCTCTCTGTTTTATAGTTTTTCTCTTTTAGCCTTATTGCTATTTCCCTTCCCGTCTTTGGCATTATCTGCATAAGGCCAATCGCTCCGCTCCTTGATAGTGCCCTTTTGTGAAAGAGGCTCTCCTGTCTGGCTATTGCTAGTGAGATAAGGTCCCCTTTAAAAATGGGAGGTTTCGGGTAGAGGACAAAAAGGAGGTAAGGGTATTTATTCAGCCTGTTTTTAAAGGGAGCTCCAAAGATTATCCCTTTTCTGTATTCACCGCACAGGTACATTAAAAGCGCAGTTTGGGGAGTTTTCTTGTCTATTAGAGAGAGTATCTGGCAGTAGCCTTTCTTGTAGAGGTACTTTAGTCCCTCGTCTTTAAGCTTTAGCTCCTTTTTCCCTTCTTTAAGGTTAAAAGGAAAGCTTTTTGGAGGGTTTAGTAAGAGAGAGTAAAAGTTTATCCCTTTTGGGAGCTCCCCTTTCCCTTTGCAGGCCCTCTTCCACCACTTTTGGGGAGCTCTATTTGCAACCTCTGCTTTACACCCTTGTGTATATACCCTGTACCTATCCCTGTAATATAGGTAAAGCTTCGTTAGCCCGGCCTTTCCCGTTTCCCTTAAGGCTAACCTAAAGAGCCCAAAATCTCTCCTAAAAAGGTAGTCTAACAGGTAAACTGTTGCCCTCTCTTTTAGCCTCTCTTTGCCCTTTTGGGACAGGAGTTTTTGGTACCAGAAAACCTTTTCCGGCAGGCTTTTTGAGATGAACACTAGGAAGTAGTAAGAGCTTGGGTTTTTTGACTCTTTAAAGAGCTCCTTTGCAGTTTCCCTCTTCCCTGCCCTTAAGAAAGTGTAGGCTAAAAGGTAAGTAATCAGCGGGTCCTCTTTTAGGTAGTCTAAGTAAAAAAGCGCTTGGTCTATCTGTCTGTTTTTGGCGGCTCTCCAAGCTTTTACCCTTAGGATTTCTGGCGTAAAGAGCTCTTTTACCCTCTTTCCTGCTATAAGCGTTATCTCTTCGTCTAAGCGGTTTGTTGACTTAAAGACCTCCTTTAATATCTCTAAAGCCTCTTCCTCCTTTCCTAACTCCTTTAGAGCCCTTGCTACTTCAACTTTTGAATAAGGGTTTTTAACTTCCTTTGCTAAGGAGAGGAGCTTGTAGTTCCTCTTTTCTAGACAGTCCCACACAAATAGGTTTAAAAAAGGCTCTTTTAGCTCTCCCCTTGAGAGCTCCTTAAAGTAATTTAAAGAACACGCTCCCTCTTTAAGGGCTTTTTCAAATAGTTTTCCTTCCTTAAGAGTTGCTCCTTGAGCTTGAGTTCCAAAGAGGATAAAGAGAACCAGGAAAAGGAGCCTCATACTTTAATTATACCTTAAACTAATTAGCTTTCTTAGGCACTTCGGGAAGTTTCAAAGGAGAGTCAACCTTTACTATGGGGCACACCCTAACGCAGTTTAAACACCTAAGGCATGCAGGGGAGTTGGGGTCTTGGTAAATTGGGTAGTCAACGGGACATGACTTCTTACACAAGTTGCACTCGGTACACTTTTCCTTTTCTACTTTAAAGTCAACGATGCTCAGTTTGTTAAAGAGGGAAAAGAGAGCTCCCAGCGGACACACATACCTACAGAAGGGCCTCTTTATAAAGACTGAACCGTAAAGGAAAAGGCTGGCTAAAGAGAGCTTAAAGAGGAAAAAGGCCCCTGCCATGTTAAGGACGGCACTACTTACTGCAACCCAGTAAATACCTGCTTCTAAAGTCCCCGTAGGACAAACCATACAGAAGTAGTGCTCTTTAAATAGGAAGGGAAGGACTATAACTCCGAAAAGGAGCATAAGGTATTTAAGGTAAACGAATGGTTTAGGAAGCTCAAACTTTACTGAGGGTATTTTGTTTAAAAGGTCTTGAATCAACCCAAAGGGGCAGACCCAACCGCAAATCCACCTTCCAAAAGAGGCAGAGACCGCAGAGATAAGGCCAACTGTAAGTAGGGGAAGCTTGCTTATTACCAAAAAGTGGGAAATTGTCCCTATTGGGCAGGAGTAGAGGGAAGCAGGACAGGCGTAGCAGTTCATTATAGGGAGGGGAATTGACTTTAACCTTCCCGTATAAAGCCTTGCCGTTATGAAGTTGTAAAGGGGAAGGTTTGCAGAAAGGGCAGTTAATAGCTGGTAAACTCTCCTGTTCTTTAAAAAAGGAATTTTCACCATCACTTTATCCCTATACAAGTAAGGCAGAGTATTTTCCCGTTATTCCAGATTATTAAAAGCTCGTTTCTCCATAATCCTAAAAGAATCATTAAAAGCGACAGGGCAAAAGCCCCAGCCGCTAACAGCTTCTTACTTGGTATTAACAGCCTCACCGATTTCCTCTAAGAGCTTTTCGGTAATCTGTGAAAGTGCTTTTGCAGAAGCGCTTTCAGGTTTAGCTACCACTATGGGGACCCCTTCGTCCCCTGCTTCTACTACCGACGGCTCAATTGGAACTCTTCCCAGAAATGGAATGCCAAGCTCCTTAGCGGCCTTTTCTCCTCCTCCTCTTTTAAAGATGTCTATCTCTTTCCCGCAGTGGGGGCATATAAGTCCGCTCATGTTCTCAATTATCCCCAAAACGGGAACTTTCATCATCTTTGCAAAGCTTATTGACTTCCTCGTGTCAAGAAGTGATACCTCTTGGGGAGTAGTGACTATGACGAAACCGTCCATAGGTTTAATAAGTTGTGCAACGGAAAGTGCCTCGTCTCCAGTCCCCGGGGGTAGGTCAACGATGAGAAAGTCAAGCTCTCCCCAGTCTATCTCGGCTAAAAACTGCTTTATTGCCTGGTGCTTTAAAGGTCCCCTCCATATTACCGGCTGGTCTGGGTTTTCAAGTAAAAAGGCCATTGAGACTATCTTTAAATTTGGCATTCCTAAAGGTATAAACGGCTTTATAGTTTGACTGTTTGGGTCTGCAAAGAGCCTTTGACCTTCGGCTCCAAACATCTTTGCAACGTTTGGCCCGTGAATGTCAGCGTCAAGTAGGCCTACCTTGTATCCTCTCTTTGCAAGCTCTGCTGCAAGGTTTGTAGCAACTGTGGTTTTACCTACTCCTCCTTTACCGCTTAAAACTCCTATTCTGTGTTTAATTTTTGAGAGGTTGCAGGTTAACTTAACGTCAAGAGGGTCTTGAGCTGTTTTACAGGTGTCTTTGTGGGCGCACCCTTCACACTTTTTCTCGTCGTATGCCATCTCTTCTCCTCCTTCTCTATCCTAAGTGTCTTTCAACTATCTCTAAAAGTTTTCTAAAAGTGTTAGGCGAGGCACCTACTATGTTTCCGCTTTTTAAGTAGTCTTTCTTTCCGCGAAAGTCTGAAACTTTACCTCCTGCCTCTTCTATTAAGAGGACTCCTGCGGCTATGTCCCAAGGGTGTAGTGCCATTTCCCAGAAGCCGTCAAAGACTCCCTTTGCAGTATAGGCAAGGTCTATTGCAGCAGAGCCGCACCTTCTAAGGCCGGAGACTTTAAGGAAAACCTCTTTAAAACATTCCAGATATCTGTTTAGGTGCTCCTTTCCCCTAAAGGGGAAGCCCGTTGCAACTAAGGCCTCCTCAAACTCTCTCGTGCTTACCCTTATCCTTTTGCCGTTGCAGTAGGCACCGCTTCCCTTTTCTGCCGTAAAGGTCTCTTTTAGCGCCGGAGCCTTTATTACCGCAGCCACTAACTCTCCTTTATACTCAACTGCAATTGAAGTGCAGAATACGGGTAAACCGTGGATAAAGTTCTTCGTCCCGTCAAGGGGGTCTATGTACCACTTCCACTCTGAGCCTGCGTGTTTACCGCTCTCTTCCGCTACTATCGTGTGGTTTGGGAAGGTTTCCCGTATAGTGTTAATAATAATCATTTCTGATAATTTGTCAGCCTCCGTGACGTAGTCGTTCTTTGCTTTAAGCTCAATGTCTCTCTCTTTTAACTTTCCAAAGTATTTAACTAAAACTTCAGAGGCTCTTTCTGCAGCATTTACTGCAGTTTCAATAAGCGTAGCCATTAAAACCTCCAGGCCTGTAGCTAAGTGATATTAGGTTTCCGTTTTCAAGTAGGAATTCCACTTTAAAGGTGTGGTGGTAGGAGAGGTAGTTAATTCTCTTTTCGGATATGAGTCCTTTTGTTATGAAGATTGCTTCGTCCCAAGATTCTACATCTGTAAATTCAACCTTAAGGTCAAATCCCTTTAGGGTGAATGTTTTTTCAACTGCCGTTATAAACTCTTCTGATAGCACTTTTTCCTCCTAAAGCTATTTTAATATAATAGCTCAAGGAGATTTACTGAGATGAAGATAGGAGTCGTTGAGGACGATTTTTCCCTTTCTAACCTTTTAAGAAAGTTCCTCTCTAAGGAAGGCTACTCTGTTAAACACTTTTCAACTGCAGAGTCCCTCTTTGAGTCTCTCTTTTCCTATAAAGAGAGTTTTGACTTGATAATCTTAGACGTTATGCTCCCGGGAGTTGACGGTTTTGAGGCTGTTTCTTACTTGAGGGAAAGGGGGGTTAAGGTTCCCATTTTGCTTTTAACTGCGCTTTCTGAAGAAGACGATAAGGTAAAGGGGCTTGACAGCGGTGCTGACGATTACCTTACTAAGCCTTTTAGTCTTAAGGAGCTCTCAGCTAGAATAAGGGCCCTTTTAAGGAGGCACAGTTTAAGGAAAGAAAAGGGGATTTACCTTACTAAAGAGGGTGCAGTTGTTGACGGTAGGGAGGTAAAGCTTACTACTAAGGAGAAGGCTTTGTTGGAGCTCCTTTTAAGTAAGAAGGGGGAAGTTGTAGGTAAGGAGGAGCTCTTTTTAAAGGTCTGGAAGGGGAGGGGAAGTAAGAGGATAGTTGACGTTTACGTTAAGTACTTAAGGGATAAGCTGGGAGATAGGATTGAGACAGTCTGGGGAGTTGGATATAGGCTTGTTGACTAGTCTAGGCTCCCTGTTTGAGGAGCTCTTTTTGGTTGATAGGAGGGGGAACTTATTAGGAAGGGATAAAAAACTCTGGGAGCTCTTTCCTTCACCTGAGGTTTTAAGGGGTTTTAGGGAGCTCTTTTCTCAAGGGGAGGCCACTTTTGAGTTTGAGGAGAGGGGGAGTTTTTACCTGTTTAAGGGCAAAGTTGTTGGGGAAGTAGGAGTTTTGTTAAAGGAAGACATTACTTTAAAGAGAAAGCTTAACTCCCTTAAAAAGGAGGTAATTTCTACACTTTCCCACGAGATAAGGACTCCCCTTTCGGTTATTAAGGGAAGCGGGGAGCTCCTTTTAGAGACTGGCTACGACAGGGAGATTGTTGAGGAGATAGTAAGAAAGGCTTCTGAAATAGAGGATGTCTTAAAAGGGCTAAAGAAACTATTTGAAGGTTCTAAGGGCTTTCCTCTCGTTAACTTAAGGCCTTTAGCTTACGAGGTTGTTAGCTTCTTTAAGAAAAAGGCAGAGGAGAAGGGGCTTAATTTGGTCTGGGAGCTCTCAGATGCTACCGTTTCTGCAGAGCCCCTTTTGTTTAAACAGCTTTTAAGGAACCTCTTAGACAACGCTATTAAGTTTACAGACGAGGGGGAGGTTAAAGTTCTGCTCTATAAAGACTTCCTTAAAGTTAAAGACACTGGCAAGGGAATTCCTGAAAGTTTAAAGAATAGGGTTTTTGAGAAATACTTTAAAGGGAAAGGAGGAGGTCAAGGAATTGGCCTTTCAGTTGTTAAAGAGATTGTTAAGTTCCACGGGTGGAATCTTGAGCTTGAGAGTGAAGAGGGGAAGGGAACTACATTTACCGTTTACTTTCAATGACGTAGCCGCTTATCTCTCCTAGGAAGTCTAAAAAGAGAAACAGTTTTAGGAAGTTTTCCTTTGTCCCGAAGTTTACTGCTACTCCGTGGCCTATTGCGTGGCGGTTTAAAAGGCCTTCTCTGTAGTTAACGAAGGGGAGCCAGTTTAGGAAAGGGGGGAGCTCCTCTTCCTTAAAAACTTCTCTTAAAAGGAGCTTTGTAGTGTACTGTATCGTTACAAACTTCCTGTTTCTTTTTCTGATTAACTCCTCTACATCTGCCTCTAAGGTGTTTTCCCTTACGAAAAGGTCCCATATTACCCCTTCTGTTTGGGGAAACAGAGCGTAAATAGCAAGTTCTAGACAGTTTTCCCTGAAGGCTCTTAAGATGTCCTTAAGTATCTTCTCCCTCCTTTTAAATGGAGGAAGGGATAAACGGAGTTCTAACCTCTCTCTTAAGAACTCTTCACTGTAAAACCTTTCCTCTTTTTCTTTAAACTCCATTACCAAATCGGAAGGTAAGAGCCAACCCTTAAGGTAGAGCTCCCTTAACTTTTCCTCGTCTTCTACTTTAACTAAATACCTGTTTGCCGCAACCTTAATTAAGTGTTCAAACTGACTTCTCCAATCTTTGAGCTTTTTCTCCCACAAACTCTCAATCTCTTTTTGCTCTTTAAGCTTAAATGCCTTCCTCAATGCGTTGTAAAAGCTCTTTGCCCTTGAGGGGAAGAAAAACTCCTCAAGGTGGTTTTCCTTTACTATTTCAACTATTAGTTCCCTGTGATTTAACTCTTTAATCTCCCTCCTCTTTAACTTTCCTTCAGATAGGAGCTCTACTAACTTAAAAAAGAACTCCCTTGAACTCCCTTCCTTTTGAGCTTGACTTAGTATTTCTTTATTAACCTTAAGTCCTTTCAAGAACTTGTTTTTCAAGGACGAAACAGGTAAACTCTCCCTTAAATACCTCTTCTCCATCTCTCCTTCCTACAACGCTAACTAAACTCTTTTTCCCTTCTTCCTTTACAACCTCTCCTTCAAACTCTACCTTTTCCCCTACCTTAACCGGTTTTAAAAACTTTACCTGTG
>JALSNF010000035.1 GCA_026987115.1 Desulfurobacteriaceae bacterium | reverse complement strand
AGTAATAAAATACTTTACATAATTAATGAAGGTGGAAGATGGAAAATCTTGGGAGAAGAGAACTTATAAAGGGAATACTACTATCTCCGTTCTTAGGTCTGAAATTAGCAAGGGCCAGAAGTTTTAACGCAACTATAGAGCTCCCACCCTTCCCCTTTGAGGAAACCTACCTAAAGGGAAACCTTAAAGGAGGAAGGGCCTTAATAGTAGGGGGGATTCACGGGAACGAACCTGGAGCTTACAAAGCAGCGGAGATTTTAAGACACTTAAAAGTAAAAAAGGGAGAGCTCTTAATAGCCCCAAGGGCCAACTTCGTCTCAATACTTACTAACAAAAGGGGCTACAACGGGGATATGAACAGGAAGTTTGCCTACCTATCCCCAAAAGACCCAGATTACGGAAGGGTTAAAAAGCTTAAAGAACTAATAAAAGGCTACAAACCAGATTTACTCCTAACCCTCCACGACGGTTTTGGATTCCACGCAGTAAACAAGAGAGCTTGGGGACAGTGTATAGTAATAGATGAGGAGTCTTACAGGGGAATTGAGCTTGGAAAAGAGGCAAGGGAGGTCTCTAAGAGAGTAAACAAGAAAATAGAAAACAGAGAATGGAAGATTCCAGTTTACAACACCCACACTTTCAAAAAGGACACGAAGCACCCTGAGCAGAGAAAGTCCCTTACTTACTTCTGTTTAAAGGAGTGCAGAGTTAAAGCCATCTGCCTTGAAACCTCTAAACAGCTGCCAAGCCTTGAAGACAAAGTGAGATTTCACTTACTAATGGTTAACGAGTTCTTTAAACTCCACAACATAGAGGTGGAGCCGAGCTTAGACTACGTGATGGAAAACCTGAAGGAATACTTATATCCGAGAACTTACTACCAAGGAGAGCTCCTAATAAACGGCAGGAAGATAACCGTAAGCGGAAACAAAACCTTTAAGCTGCCAAAAGGCTCAAGGGTAAAGTTCCTCTCATTCCACGGAACAAGCGGAGTAAACGCAGTTTCCTTTGACGTAAACGCAAACCTTAGAAAAATTAGGATTTCAAGAAGACTTGCTGTTAAAGTAAAGGACGACTTTAAGGAACTCTTTACCGTAAGGTTCGTGGTCTCTTAAAGGGGAAGGAAGGTCCCCTCCCTCCCCTAGTTTTCTTCCATCCTCTCGTTAATAAGTTTCTTCAACTTTTTAGAAACGTCCTCACTCTCTCCTTCATTATCGTCAAGTTCAGTTCCTTCTTTAATTAGTCCTTTCTCTTTAAGAAGCTCAAAGACCTTCTTCCCAAAGGAGACCGGCCTACCTTGGGGGTCTATAAAGATGTGCTGAGTAAAGCCTACGGCTAAAACCGCCTCATCTCTTAAAATTCTGTAGTCAAACCGTATTCCCCTTGTTCCTATGTTGGTAATTGCCGTTTCAAGGGTTATTAGGTCGTCATAGACCACGGGAGCCATGTACCTACAGGCAGCTTCAACCACCGGCATTAAAACTTGTTCCTGCTGCATTACCTTCCTGTACTCAATACCTAGAGCCCTAAAGAGCTCCGTCCTTCCCCTCTCAAAGAGCTCAAAAAACCTTGAATAGTACATTACGCCGTAAGCGTCAACTTCCGCCATAGAAACCCTGTAAGGCATACTCCCAACTATAACTTGGGGCTGTTCCTGATTCTTCTCCTCGGCCATTACTTACCTCCGTAGTATTCTTGAAGTGGTTTAACCTTCAATCTCTCTCTCCTCATAGACTCTATTGCCATAACCGCCGCCTGAGCTCCTCTAACTGTAGTGTAGTAAGGAATTTTATAGTTAACGGCTAACCTCCTTATGCTGTAGGCATCTCTTTTTGACCTACTTCCAGTTGGCGTATTTATTATTAAGCATATTTGACCATTTTTTATAAGGTCTTCAACGTTGGGCCTTAGACCCTCTTGAATCTTATACACCTTTTCAACGGGAAGACCTTTTTCCTTAAGGAAAGAGTAAGTCCCGCTGGTAGAGACGAGCTTAAAGCCCATTTCAACCAACTTTTTGGCAACTGAGAAAATCTTAGGTTTATCCTTGTCCTTTACGCTTATAAAGACTTTCCCGCAGGCAGGGTCAACGGGAAGTCTAGAGCCAGCGGCAAGTTGAGCCTTGTAAAAGGCTATTCCCAAATCCTTGTCTATTCCCATAACCTCACCTGTTGACTTCATCTCAGGGCCAAGAACAGGGTCAACTTTAGGGAACCTATCAAAGGGAAACACCGCTTCCTTGACGCAGTAATAGTCAGGCTCCACCTCTTTTAGGCCAAGCTCCTTTAGCTTCTTACCCATAGCTACTTTGGTTGCAACTTTCGCAAGGGGTATTCCGGTAGCCTTACTTACAAAGGGGACGGTCCTTGAAGCCCTGGGGTTTACCTCTATTATGTAGATTTCCCCGTCCTTAACTGCAAACTGAATGTTTATGAGACCTTTAACTTTTAAGGCAATAGCTATCTTCCTCGTAATCTCCTTTATCCTATCTACTACCTCTTTGCCTATAGAAAAAGTGGGAAGAACGCAAGCACTGTCTCCCGAATGTATCCCTGCCTCCTCTATGTGCTCCATAACGCCGCCTATTAACACTTCCTCTCCGTCTGAAACTGCGTCAACGTCAAACTCAACTGCGTCTTCAAGGAACTTGTCTATTAAAACGGGCTTTTCTTCTGAGACCTCAACGGCCTCTTCCATGTACTGGCGGAGCTCCTTCAAGGAGTAAACAACCCTCATAGCCCTACCGCCTAAAACGTAAGAAGGCCTCATTAAAACGGGAAAGCCTATCTCTAGGGCAACCTTTTCCGCCTCTGACAAAGAGCGCGCAATACCCGAAGGGGGCTGTTTTAAGCCAAGTTTGTTTAGGAGCTCCCTAAACCTCTCCCTGTCCTCTGCTACGTCAATGCTTTCAGAGGAAGTTCCTAAAATCCTTACACCCTCCTTTTCTAAAGGAACGGAGAGTTTAAGGGGAGTTTGGCCTCCAAACTGGACTACTACCCCAACGGGCCTTTCTTTCTCAACTACGTTCATTGCGTCTTCAAAAGTTAAGGGTTCAAAGAAGAGCTTGTCGGAGGTATCGTAGTCTGTTGAAACTGTTTCAGGGTTGCAGTTAACCATGTGGGCTTCGTATCCAAGCTCCCTAAGTGCCCAAACTGCGTGAACGCAGCAGTAGTCAAACTCTATACCCTGCCCTATCCTGTTTGGCCCGGAGCCAAAAACTATAACTTTTTCCCTTTTTGTTGGATTGGCCTCACACTCTCTACCGTCGTAGGTAGAGTAGTAGTAGGGAGTATAGGCTTCAAACTCCCCTGCACAGGTGTCAACGCACTTGTAAAGAACCTGCGAAATTTCCTTCCTCTTTTCTCTAACCTCCTTTTCAGTAGCTCCCAAAAGGTCTGCAACTTCCCTGTCTGAAAAGCCCCACTTCTTTGCCCACTTTAAAAGCTCGGCTGGAACGGTATTAAGGGTATGCTTTGAGAGCTCCCCCTCAACTTCCACCAGTTGCTTAATGTTATGTAGGAACCACCTATCTATTTTACTGAGCTCATAAACCTCCTCAACCTTCCAGCCCCTCCGAAAGGCCTCTGCAATGTGCCAGAGCCTATCTGGGTTGGGAACTGCTACCTTTGAGCGAAGCTCTGAGTCTGAAAGTTCAGAAATTCCCCTTAACCTTAAGCCGTACCTCCCTATCTCAAGGGAACGAATGGCCTTGCTTAAAGCCTCCTTAAATGTCCTTCCGATTGCCATTACTTCACCAACAGACTTCATCCTTGTAGTTAAGGTAGAGTCTGCTTCGGGGAACTTCTCAAAGGCCCATCTGGGGAACTTAACCACGCAGTAGTCTATGGCAGGTTCAAAGGAGGCAGGAGTCTTCTTTGTTATGTCGTTTGGAAGCTCATCAAGGGTATATCCCACGGCAAGCTTTGCGGCAATCTTTGCAATGGGGAAGCCGGTTGCCTTTGAGGCCAAAGCAGAAGAGCGGGATACCCTCGGGTTCATCTCTATAACTATAAACCTTCCGTTTTCCGGGTTAACGGCAAACTGAACGTTGGAGCCTCCGGTCTCAACCCCCACTTCCCTTATTATGGCTATGGCAGCATCCCTTAAAAGCTGATATTCCTTGTCGGTTAAAGTCTGAGCAGGAGCCACAGTAATTGAATCTCCCGTATGAACTCCCATAGGGTCAAAGTTCTCAATGGAACAGATTATCACTACGTTGTCATTTAAGTCTCTCATAACCTCAAGTTCGTACTCCTTCCAACCTAAAACGCTCTCTTCAATTAAGACCTCGTTAACAGGAGAAGCGTCAAGCCCCCTTTTAACTACCTCCCTAAACTCCTCAACGTTATAAGCAACGCCTCCTCCCTCTCCTCCTAAAGTAAAGGCAGGCCTTATAATCGCAGGAAGGCCCACGTAATCAAGAACCTCCATAGCCTCTTCCAAAGAGTGGGCAACACCGCTTCTAGGAACTTCAAGGCCTATCTTTAACATGGCCTCTTTAAAGAGCTCCCTATCTTCCGCCTTCTTTATAGCCTCTACATTTGCCCCAATAAGCTCAACGCCGTAGTGCTCTAAAATCCCAGCCTCGTGTAGCTTAACTGCAAGGTTTAAAGCAGTTTGCCCTCCAACGGTAGGAAGAAGGGCATCTGGCCTTTCCTTCTCAATTACCTTTTCAAGAACCTCAACGGTTAAAGGTTCTATGTAAGTCTTGTCTGCAATGTCAGGGTCGGTCATTATGGTTGCAGGGTTTGAGTTAACCAAAACTACCTGATAACCTTCCTCTTTAAGGGCCTTACAGGCTTGAGTTCCCGAATAGTCAAACTCGGCAGCTTGGCCTATAACTATAGGCCCTGAGCCTACGATTAAAATTTTCTTTAGGTCGGTTCTCTTTGGCAAGGAAGCCTCCTTAAGAGCCTTGTTAAGTGGAAATATTACCAGAAGGAGGGACAAAAGTTGAGAATAGGGATAACGGGAACTCCGGGAACGGGAAAGTCAACGGTAGGGGAAATGTTGTCTAAAAAACTCTCTCTTCCCCTTTACAGCTTAAGCCCCTTAATTAAGGAAAAGGGACTGTTTAAGAGCTACGACTCAAGGAGGAAAGCTTACGAGGTTGACGCTGAAAAACTTAAAGAATTCTTTAAAGGAAAAGACAACTTTATAGTAGAGGGACTGGTAGCTCACTACATTCCCCTTGACTACCTGATAATACTTAGAGCGAGCCCAGAAGAGATTAAAAGGAGGTTAAAGCCAAGGAACTACCCAAGGGAGAAGGTCTTGGAAAACGCTGAAGCAGAAAAACTTGCAGTAATTGCAACTGAGGCTTTTAAAGAGCCTAAATTCAAAAAGGTTATACATGTTGACACGACAGGAAGAAGTCCAGAAGAAGTAGCACAGTTAATAGAGAGACTAATAAAGGAGGGAAAGGAGCTCCTTGAAGATGTTGACTGGCTGGAAGGAGAGGGAATTAGCTATTAGAGCTTTAAAGGCCTTTGAGGAAAACGGGAAACTGAGAGAAAACCTTGAAAGGCTAACAGTAGGACTTGAAAGTAGGGAAAGAGCCTTTATTAGGGAATTAGTCTCAGGAGTAGTAAGGTACCTTAGGCTGTTAGACTTCTCGGTTGAAAGAGCAACGGGAAAGAACTTAAAAACACAAAGTAGCACGGTAAGGAACGCCCTTAGGCTAATAGCATACCAGCTCTTCTTTACTGGAGTTCCTCCCTATGCAGCCGTAAACGAGACCGTTGAGGCAGTTAAGAGACTTGAGGGTAAAAAGAAAGGAGGATTTGTAAACGCCGTCTCAAAAAGACTGATAGGTTTTAACTACAAAGGAGAGGTAGAGAAGATAAAAGACTACTACGAGAGGATATCTACTCTCTACTCCTTCCCTACCTGGATGGTAAAAAGGTGGAGCTCCTTCTACGGCAGAGAAGAAATAGAAAAACTCCTAAACTCCTTAAACCAAGTAGCACCTCTCTTTTTAAGGGTAAACAGGATTAAAACCAACTTAGAGGAATTTAGCCGACTTTTAAGGAAAGAAGGTGTTGACTTTGAAGTTCATCCCCTCATACCCCAAATGATAAGAATTAAAGGAAGAGTGTCTGTAAGGGAGCTCCCGGGCTACAGCGAAGGGCTCTTTTACGTTCAAGACCCTGCCTCCTATCTGGCAGCTCTACTTTTAAGGCCTAAACCGGGAGAGCTAATACTTGACGTTGGAGCTGCTCCGGGAGGCAAAACAACGGCAATAGCCGATTTAACCTTAAACAGGGCAAAAATAGTGGCAGTTGAAGTAAACAGAGAAAGGGGAGAGCTCCTTAAAGAAAACGCAAAAAGGCTCGGAGTAGAAAACTTAGAAATCGTAATAACTGACATAAGGAAGGACGAAAGCTTCACAAAGAGGTTTTATAAAAGCTTTGACAAAATCCTTATTGACGCTCCCTGCTCAGCCACCGGAGTCATAAGGAGACATCCGGAAGGTAAGTGGAACAAGTCTTTATCCTTAATTAAACACAATCAGAAAGTCCAAAGGGGACTTTTAAAGGCTTCAAAAGAGCTCCTTAAAGAGGGAGGAACTATCCTTTACAGCGTCTGCTCCCTTGAAAGGGAAGAGGGAGAGGAAAATGCCCTATTTGCAACTAAAGAACTAAATTACAAACCGAACCAAATAGAAAACTTCAAGGAAGAGCTAAAACCAAAGCTAAACACCTTAAGGGTATTCCCCCACAAAAACGGAATGGACGGCTTCTTCTACGGGAAGTTTAAAATCTGATTCAGTGTTATAATTCAAAATAAAGTAAAGAGGAGAAAGGATGTCTGAAGTTGAAAGACTTGAGCTTAAAAGAGAGGTCCTCCTAAAACTCATAAAAGCCCTCCTTGACGGAGAAGAGCTTGAAAAGATAGCTAAAATTACAAGTATGGACCCTAACCTCTCTGCAAAACTTTTAAAGTTTATAAACTCCCCCTACTTTGGACTAAAAAAAGAGATTAAGTCTATAACTCAAACTATAGCCTACTTAGGATATAGGAACCTCAAAGACTATGTCTTTGTATTACTAACTACCTCCTTCCTTAAAAACAGCTCAAAAGAAGAAATTAAAAGAGTTTTAAAGTTTGCCTATCTACTGAAAGACCTTTCAAAGAAACTCCTCCCTGAACACGAAGACGAAGCCTTCATGGTCGGAATACTTGAACCGGTAAAGGAAGAAGTAGGAGAAAAAGAGCTTAAAGAGATTTTAGAGAAAGCCGGAGTAAGCAAATGCGTAATTAACGGCCTTCTTAATCCTGAAAGTAAATTTGGCAAGCTCAAAGAAGTAGCGAAAAAACTCCTTCCACTCTGCAAATACTTAGAAGAAGGTAAAAAGATAGACCTCCCAAGTAAGTTAAGCCAGCTAAATAAAGAAGAGATTATAGAAAGCTGTGTAATGGCAGAAAATCAAGCTCAATCCTTAATAGCTACCCTTTAAGGAGAAACCTTAAAAGAACGGTAGCGTAGGAGCCGGGAGGTAAAGTAAAAGAGAGTTTAATCTCCCGCTTTGTCTTCCCTAAAACCCTAAAACCCTCAGGAAACACAACTGCTTTCCTTAAACCGTCGGTCATAACAGTCATTCCTCCCACTTGAGCGTTAAACCAGCTCTCCTTAACGCCGTATCTTTTAAGAACCTTTTTGATGGAGCTCCTTAAAATAGGGTCTTTAACGGGATGTTCTCTGGCAGTGTAGGGAATTTGGAGCTCCCGCAAATACTCTATGTCGTGCACTTGAAGGTAATAGGAAAGCTTCCAGTTATTTATAAATGAAACCCTCTCAAAGGGATACTTAGCTTCTACATAAGCCCTTAAATACTCATTCCAAAGGAAACTCTGAAAGGCAAAGTTAAACATAAGACGAACGTTCTTTGGCAAAATCCTAAAGGCTTTTTCAGGGGAAAGTCCCCTCATAAGCCCTCTTATTAAATCCTTCTCATACTCCTCTAAGGCAGGAGAGAGAGTTTTATAAAGTTTTCTCCAATCTCCCCAGAACTCAACCTTTGACTTACCGAAAAAGTAGCTCCTTAAAGCCCCCTCAAAGTCCCCTTTTAAAAGGTATCGGAGTAAAAAGTCATCCCTACTCTTTACGCTGCCAAACCTCTGCTCCCCAAAGTAATTGGGGAAACCGTATCTCCTTACAACTTCATAGTTCCTGTAAAACCTGCTCCTTAAGCTCTTTTCAAAGTTCCTTACAACTACGGTAAAACGGTTTCCCTTTAAGTCCCCTATACTTAAAGGTCTTGACAGCTTACCTAAAACTTTAATAGAGAACCCCATACTTTCAGGAGTAGAAAAGGAAGTGTTAACCCACCTATTGTTAACCAGCTTAAAACATAAGTTCTCAACGCTAAAAGAGTCTGGAATCGTAATGTACTGGGTAGTAATTGCAAACCTGTCTTTTAAACCTGCAAAGCCAATTTCCCTTAAAGGGATTTTTAAGGAACGGGAAATGACTCTCAAGGCTTCCAGAGTGGAAACATTCCTCTTTTTAAGCTCTAAAAACCAGTAATTACCTTCATCTTGGGGTGCGTAAAGGGGAATCTCCTCAACTATAAAGTCTTCAGGCCTCGTTTTTATCCTCGTGTAGAGTTTCACCCTCTACCTCCAAAATAAAGAAAACAGCCTTTAAGAAGTTGTCAAAAGGAGGAGCTCCCACCTTTATTCCCCCTTTACATCCACCCTTTAAAGCAAGCTCAACATCGCTGTCTTTATCCCCTATAACATAGCTACTTGACAGGTCAACTTCCCACTTACGGGCGGCCTCCTTTAAAAGGTAAGGATTAGGCTTTCTGCAGAAGCACCCTTCGTCGGGCCTGTGAGGACAGAAGAAAAAGTCGTCTATTTGAACTTTAAAAGGCTTTAAAAGCTCTTGAAGGCGCTGATTTACCTCCCAAAACTCCCTCTCTGTAAAGTATCCCCTCCCTATACCAGACTGGTTAGAAACAACTATAAGTAAAAAACCTTTATCTTTCAAAAGTTTAAGCCCTTCACCTACTCCTTCTAAAAGCCTTACCTTATCCGCCTCGTGAATATAACCTGGGTCGTAAATTAAAGTGTTGTCCCTATCAAGGAAAACTGCTTTTTTCACTTGTGCCCCTTCAAAAGGTTAATGTATAATTAAAGCAAAAATACCAAGGGAGGGAAAAATGGATTTCGGCGGATTCAACCTAGATAAAGCAAAAGAAATGCTTTCAAATGTTGGAGGTTCCGAACTTAACGGTAAACTCCTAATCAACCTCCTTCAAAACATGGTTAACCAGCCAGACAAGGGCAAAGAGCTCCTTAACAACCTTAATCAGGAAACAAACGATAGTTCAAACATCTTAGAGACGATACAAAAGCTCTTTTCCTACGCTAAAAAGTTCGGACTAATATAAACTCTCCTTCATAACAAGCATGGGGTCTGCCTTCACTCCCTCAACGTAAAAACCAAAGTGAAGGTGAGGTCCCGTTGACCTTCCTGTTGAACCTACCTTTCCTATAACCTGGCCGGCTTTTACAAACTGGCCTTCTTTTACCAGGATTTTTGAAAGGTGAGCGTAAAGGGTGTGTATTCCTAAACCGTGGTCAATTATAACCGTATTACCGGTAAAATAGAGCTCCCTTGCCAAAACGACCTTGCCTGAAAGAGAAGCAAACACTGGAGCTCCCAAAGGAGCTCTAAAATCAGTTCCCCAGTGAACCGAATGCCTTTTGCCGTTTATAATCCTTCTTGCTCCAAAAGGAGTAGATATAGAGAGATTTTTTAAAGGAGGGTAAAGCCTCCTTTCCTTAAATTTCCTTTTAGTTATCTCTCTTAAAATACTCCTTAAAAGTCTATTTTCGTTAATAACTCTCTTTAAAAGCTCTCCCTTTAAAGGTCTCTCCTTTACCCAAATCCTTGAAACCCTGTACCTCTTTTTCCAAGCCCTAAAAGTCCCAAAGAAAATCCTCTTTCTCCCCTCGTAAAGGGATAGAGAAAACCTCCCTCTAACTTGATAAGGAATTGCAAAGTAAATTAAATTACTCCCACAAGCAGAATAAAAAACCCATTTCCTACCTTTATAGCCTAAAATTAGCTTAGAAGGAGTTTCAGAGTCCAGTCTAAAGAAACCTAATGACCCTGGATACTTAAAAGGAAGGTAGAGCTCTGCAGAGAAAGAAGGCAAAGAGAAAATCAAAAACTGGAGAAGAAAGAAAAAAAACAGCTTCCTTACTTTAACCATCTTTATCTATCATCTCCTGAGCGCCCAGCTGAGCCAACCTGTGAACTAAACTTTCATCCATTCCAGAAAGGTTAACAAAAGCATCTACATAACCTTCAACCACTAAAGATACAATTACGCTCGTAATAGTATTAAAAGCTTTAATTAACTCAACAGCTTCGTCCTTATCAAAAGACGCTTTCACCTTATCGGTGAAAAAAGCCCTAATAAAATCCATCATAGAAATAAAGTAAAGGTTAGATACACCGTTAGCAACGTGAACGAGGCCTACTCTCCACTGTCTCTTCCAGAAATCATCGCTTATATCACCTGAAACAATAGTTAAGTACCAATCTCTTAAAGTCCTCTCAAGCCTCTTTCTATCTTTACCTTCAAGAAGAGCTCTCGTCTTCTCCCAGCTATAAAGTGTATCGTAAAAAGAATTTACAAGCTCATCTGCCCAAGAAGAGAGAACAGGATATTTAGCGGAGAGGACCTTCAAAGTATCCTCATTAAAGCCTGCTAACTGCTTATAGACTTCTAATACCTCATTTACCCCCAATTCCATACCTCCCCCTAAAAATGAAAAAGCCTGGCACCGCCCTACTTTCCCACCTGCTCCCGCAGGCAGTATCATCGGCGCTGGCGGGCTTAACTTCCGAGTTCGGAATGGTTTCGGGTGTTTCCCCGCCGCTATGGGCACCAGGCTTTC
>JALSNF010000034.1 GCA_026987115.1 Desulfurobacteriaceae bacterium | reverse complement strand
AGCGGGCAGGTCTTCCTTGTTCCCTTTATAGATGAGTTTGTTAAAGAGGTTGACTTAGAGAATAAGAAATTGGTAATAGCTCCCATTGAAGGTATGGTTGAATGAGGATAGACGTTTTAACCGTCCTTCCTGGCCTCTTTGACTGTTTCTTAAGAGAAGGAGTTATAGGAAGAGCTATTTCCCGAGGAAAGGTTGATGTTAGAGTTCATAACTTAAGAGACTTTACCACTGACAAACATAGGGTTGTTGACGATGTCCCCTACGGTGGCGGTCCGGGAATGGTTTTAAAGCCTGAGCCTATTTTCAAGGCCTACGAGGAGCTCTCATCTAAAGGGGAGAAACCTTATGTTATTTTAACCGAGCCTTGGGGAGAGAAGTTTAGCCAAGAAATGGCCTTAGAACTCTCAAGAAAGCCTAGGCTTTTAATAATTTGCGGAAGGTATGAAGGTGTTGACGAGAGGGTGAAGGAGATAGTTGACAAGGAAGTCTCCATAGGGGACTACGTTTTAACTGGAGGGGAGCTCCCAGCTATAGTTATAATGGACGCCGTTTTAAGGCTCGTTCCTGGAGTTCTGGGAAATAGAGAAAGCTTAAGTGCAGACTCCTTTTCAGACAGGGGTCTTCTTGGCTATCCCAACTATACTCGTCCTTCAGAGTTTAGGGGAATGAAGGTTCCTGAAGTTCTCCTTTCAGGCCACCACAAGAGGATAGAGAGGTGGAGGAAAGAGCAGAGCTTAAGGAGAACCTTAAAGATGAGACCCGAGATAATAGAAAAGCTTAAAAGGGAAGGGAAACTAACAGAAGAGGAGCTTGAGATTTTAAAGGAGATAGAGAAGGAAGGCGGGAACCCCGCCTGACTATATGCCTCAGCCAAAGGCGGTGCAGCTTCCCCCTGAGGAACTCTCAGAGCTCCCACCTACTGAGCAAGCAGACACCTTCTTCTCAACTTCTCCGCCACACTTAGGGCACTTTACTTCCTTAATTTGAGAGTAAGAGAGTAAGAACTTTTCAAACTCCTCTCCACACTCTTTACACTTAAACTCGTAAATGGGCATTCTTTCCTCCACAAGGATATTGGCAGTTAAATAATATAGGTGGCAACTTTTTAGTTTGAAAGGTTAAAATTGTTTACCAAAATCTGCGGAGTGCCTTTATGGATAGACTTACTCTTTTAAGGGAAGAGATTGACAAGATTGATAGGGAGCTCCTTAAACTCCTAAACAAGAGAGCTCAGCTTGCTAAAGAGGTAGGAGAGGTTAAAAAGAGAGAAGGTCTTCCCTTTTACGTTCCCGGAAGAGAAGCAAAAGTGCTTTCAAGGCTTGAAGAGCTAAACCAAGGTCCCCTTCCCTCTGAAAGTATAAGGGCAATATTCAGAGAAATTATCTCTGCCTGTAGGGCCTTAGAAGAGCCCACAAAGGTTGCCTTCTTAGGGCCTAAGGCCACTTTTACCCACCTTGCGGCTTTAAAGCACTTTGGAACTTCCTCTGAACTTGTCCCGAGAGACTCAATTTCAGAGGTGTTTGACGAGGTTGAGAAAGAGAGAGTTGATTACGGAGTCGTTCCCATTGAAAACTCAATTGAAGGAATAGTCAACTATACCGTTGATATGTTCCTAGATACTCCCTTAAAGATAAGCGGTGAGGTTTTCATCCCCGTCAACCTTCACCTTATGAGCAAAGAAGGCTCTTTAAAGGAAATAAAAAGGGTCTATTCCCACAGGCACGCCCTTGCTCAGTCTAGAAGGTGGCTCTCAGAGAACTTACCTTTGGCTGAACTAATTGAGGTCTCAAGCACCGCAAAGGCTGCCGAGATTGCAAGCAAAGAGAAGGGAAGCGCAGCCGTTGCAAGTGAAGCAGCCGCTTTACTTTACGACCTTAACATACTTGCAAAGAACCTTCAGGAGATTACGAAGAACTACACCAGGTTTTTAATAATAGGCAAAAGAGATTCTGAATTTCCAAGCGGTAGGGATAAGACCTCCGTTATGTTCAGCACAAAGCACAAGGCGGGAGCTCTCTTTAAGGCCCTTCAACCTTTTGCAGTTTACGATGTAAACTTAACCAAGATAGAGTCTCGCCCGACTAAAAAAGAGCCTTGGGAATATGTTTTCTTCGTTGACCTTGAGGGACACAGGAAGGAAGAGAGGGTAGCAAAGGCTTTAAAGGAGCTTGAGGAGAGCTGTTCTTTCTTTAAAGTTCTCGGCTCTTATCCAGCTGGATTTAAGGAGTGAAGATGAGGAAGGCAGAGCTAAAGAGAGAGACTAAAGAGACTTCAGTTTACGTTAGCTTGAACCTGGACGGCAGAGGCAACTACTCGGTTAAAACGGAGATTCCCTTCTTGTCTCACATGCTTGAACTCTTTTCCCGCCACTCCCTCATAGACCTAAAAGTTGTAGCTGAAGGAGACGTTGAAGTTGACCACCACCACCTAATTGAGGACGTGGGAATTGCCCTTGGAGAGGCAGTTTTAACTGCTCTAAACGGGAAAAGGGGAATAAAGAGGTACGGCTTTTTTACCCTTCCTATGGACGAGACCCTTATCTCCTGTGCCATTGACATTTCAGGAAGGCCCTACTTTGTTTATAGGGGTTTCCCTGAGTTTAAAACTCTAATGGGAATAGAGTTTGACCTGTTTAGGGAGTTTTGGAAGTCCTTTGCTTACTCTTTAAAGTGCAACCTCCACATTAATTGCCACTACGGTTTAAACCTTCACCACATTGCCGAGGGAACCTTTAAGTGCGTGGGGAGGGCTTTAAAAGAGGCTATTGAAATTGACCCAAGGCTGAAAGGAGAGGTCCCTTCAACAAAAGGAGTTCTTTAAGGAGGTAGGGAAATGGAAGTTAAACGCTCAAGGGAGCTCTTTGAGGAGGCAAAAAAGTACATACCGGGAGGAGTAAACAGTCCCGTTAGGGCTTTTAAGTCTGTAGGGGATGT
>JALSNF010000033.1 GCA_026987115.1 Desulfurobacteriaceae bacterium | reverse complement strand
ACAAGATTGGCACGTACTTTGCTATTTAAAAAGGTGAAACAAAACTTTAAGGAGGTATAAAGATGAGAAAAGCCTTTACGCTGGTAGAACTTCTCATCGTAATCGCAATCATCGCGATTTTAGCAGCAATCGCAATACCCCAGTACACAAATTACGTTCGTAAAGCTGCTGCCTCAAATGCTCAAGCCACTCTCTCTTCCTGCCTCTCTGCAGCAATGGCACAATTTGCTGACAACGGTAATAAAACTACTTACGACTGTAAAGTAGACCAAGGAAACGGAACTCCAACAGACGTCTACATCATACTAAATGACACTGGAAATCTTCAATACATTGGAGATTCAAAAGATGCAAAAACTACAACAGTTAATTTAACAATCAAAGGCCACAAAGTAAAATGTACAGCCCACACAGCTACAAACACTATTACTTGCGAACCAACCACTTAATTAACCTTGGGGGCTTCGTGCCCCTTCTATAACCGGAAATAATGAATGAGAGAAGGGTTCAGCTTAATTGAATTGTTAATATTAGCAATTATACTTTCAATTCTCACGGCCGTAGCCATCTCAAACTACTTAAAATACAAGAACAAAGCAATAGTAAGTAGAATCCAAAGTGACCTAATAAGTTGTGCCGGAGAGTTAATGGCAGAGTACGCAGATAGAGGAATTAAAGAGAAAACCTGTATAACAAACCTTTCAAACGACACCTGCACTTTAATCGTAAGCGAAAGAGGAGACTACATAAAGATAGCAAACTCAAACTGCACATTTAAAATTAAAAGTTCAAACCTTAAAGTAATATGCACTATAAAAACAGACTACGGAGACGTAAACGGAGTTATAAGCTGCTCTCCTCAATAGCTAATCCCTCTTTCCAACGAACTTATATCCGTAGCTTCCTAGCTTAAGCAGGTTAACTGTAATCATGTACTGGTAAGTAATCGTATTGTCGTAGTTCTTAACCCACCTGTAGGAGAACCTACCGCTCCAGCAGCCCCTATTTACCGTAAAGGAATAGCTCCGCTCCCTATCTTGAGAAAACTTTAGGTCGTACCTTTGAGAGTAGTTAAAGGAGAGGAACCTGTTAAGAGGCAAGGAAAAGCCCCACTTTAAGTAGGTTATTTTATTTACAGGGCTTTGGTAGTGGTTCAGCCAAAGGGAATAGCCCTCTTTAGTCAGCTTTAAGTAAGAGTTTAGAAAAGAGAGGCTTCCGCTTTTTAATGAAAAGAGAGCAGTCTCCTTCAAAAGGAGCCAGTTAAAGGGAGAAAGTTCAAGGTCAGAAATAAACTTATTCCAGCTTTTACTCTTAACTAAGTAATCTGACGAAAGAGTTAATCTTCCTAACCTTCCCCTTGAACTGTAAAGGTAAAACTCTAAAAGAGAGGTTAAACTCTTTTCTTCTCTGTAAGAATCTGTAATGTCGTAATTGGGGTGGGAAGAGAAACTGCTTCCTTGAAGGTAAGAAAAGTCTAGTTCTGGATTTAGGGAAACTGAATAGTTGCCAAGGGAAACAAACTTTGTAAGTTTTAGGTAGTTTTTAAAGCCCACCTGTTTAACGGGAGCTCCCAACTGATAGTAGGTGTACCTGTAAAGGAGCTCCGAGGTATTTTTAAAAACACCAAGTTTTTTAACGCACTTTAAAGAAGGGGAGAGCCTTATCCTATAACTGCTTCCCCCCGCTTTCCTGTAAAAGTAAGAGGCCTGAGAGTAGAAGTTAAAAAAGAGAGGTAGGTTAAATAAAGGAGTGTCAAGAAGGTAAAAGTTTACTTCCGGAAGCCTTTGGTAGATAGTATCAGTTGAGCCGTCTAAGTATCTAAGGTAAACAGAGTTAACGTTTAAGATTGCGTGCTTCCACAACTTACTTAATGTAATGTCTGACTTAGTATATACCTTGCTACTCTCTATTAAACCGGTGGAGTCTTTATAGTAAGCTCTACTACTAACGAGTTGTCCTTTAACTTTACCGTAAAGGAAGTCAGAAGGGAAATAGGAATGGTTAAACTCTAAACTCCAGTCTCGCCTTTCTTTTTTATTAAGCTGATAGTAGTCTATGCTTCCTCTACTATAGGGGCTCAAAACGTACCTAAAGTTTGCCCTTTTACCTTGACCGTTTAAGCTCCTTTTCTCGTAGGTCAGCGTTAGGTCAGCGCTCCTTCCTAAAACAAGGTAGAAAGGTTGCTTATAGACGAAACCGTCTTTACTCACGTAGCCGAACTTGGGGAAGAGGAAACCGCTTCTCCTTTTACTGACAATCGGCCCAGAGAGGTAGGGAGAAACAAATATCGGAATCTCTTTTACCCTGAAGGAGACCCACTTTCCTTCAAAGGACTCTCCCAAAAGTATTTTAAACTTCTTTGCCTTAACAGACCAATCTGGACAGGCGTGGCTACAGGGAGTGTACTCTCCGTCGTAGGCTATCCACTCCTTTTCAGAAAGCCTCTCAATCAAGGAGGCTTTAATTCTGTCTGTCGGAGTAATAAAACCGCTAACGCCTTCAAGAACCGCCCTTTTAGTCTTTAAGTTGTAAACTAGGTTCTTACAGTGAAGTAGAGCTCCCCCCTCCTTAATTAAAACCTTCCCCCAAACCCTTAAAAGCCCTTTACTCCTATCGTATAATCCGTAGTCTCCTTTTATTACTACGTCCTTAAATTTAACTTCTACATTCCCTTTTGCTTCCAGTTTGCTGTTTACGCTGCCCTTAATTAAGTCGGCAGAGATTAAAACAGGAGGCTTAGAAGCAAAGGCACTAACGGAAAAAAGAAGGAAAAGTAAGCACAGAATTAACATCAAACTCCTTCCCCTTTTTAGACTTTGTAGCTTAATTTTAAACTTAAAAGGTTTAAAGGAGGCAAGATGAAAGGTCCTGCTCAACTAATAAGGAAGTTAGCACTCCTACAAATAGGTTTTATAGCCCTTGCTTCTGAAAAGGTTGAAGAGTTCGTAAAAGAGCTTGAGGAGAAGGGGAAGCTCTCCCAAGAAGAGGGAAAGAAGTTCCTTAAAGAGCTTAAGGAAAGCCTAGAAAAGAAGAAGGGAGAGCTCTCAAGAGAGGTTGAAAAGGTCTTAAAGGAGATGAACTTAATAACCAGAGAAGAGTTTGAGGAGCTGAGAAAAGAGGTTGAGAGTTTAAAAGCTGAAGTTGATACCCTTAAGGCCCTCTTAAAAGGCAAAGATGAGTCGCCTTAAAAGACTTTGGGAGCTCTTAGCTTACCTATACCTATGTTTCTACGAAGAGGTTTCCCAAAAGCTTGGAAGTTCACTTGCCTACCTTCTCTCCCTTCCTTTCTGGAGAAAAAGGGAACTATTAAAGTACCCTCCCCCAAAAAGGCTAAGGATAGCCTTTGAAGAGCTTGGAGGAGCTTTCTTAAAGATAGGACAGCTCCTATCTACGAGAGTTGACCTTTTGCCTACAGAGTTCATAAAAGAGCTTGAGTCTCTTCAAGATAAGGTTCCTCCCCAAGACTTAAAAGAGCTCTTAAAGCACTATCCGGAACTTAAAGGGATTTTCTTAAAAATAGAGAGAGAACCCATAGGCTCAGGCTCCGTTGCACAGGTTCACAAAGCAGTTTTAAAAAGCGGTAAAGAGGTAGCAGTAAAGATAATAAGGCCAAACGCGGCAAAGTTAATCTCTCAAGACACGGCAGTCTTAAAGGCACTGGCAAGTCTAGCCACCCTCTTATACCCTCCCCTTAAGGACTTTAGGGTAAGAGAAGTAGCCCAAGAGATAGAAAGGATGCTTCGCGAGGAGCTTGACCTTTCAAGGGAAGGTGCCTACATGGAGCTCTTTAAAAAGTTCTCAAAAAAGGAACCTAACCTCTTTATACCCCGAGTTTTCTGGGAGTTTAGCTCAAGGAACTACTTAATAACGGAGTTTGTTAAAGGAGAGAAGCTAACTTGCGCAAAGATAAGAGAAGAAGAAAGAAAAGAGCTTGCAAGGAAGTTTGTTCACATAGTCCACAGGACAATATTTGAGCTCGGAGTCTTCCACGGAGACCTCCATCCTGGAAACATCTTCTTAGTTGAGGGAGGGAAGTTTGCATTCGTTGACTTTGGAATAGTAGGAAGGCTCTCTCCAGACACGCTACAGGAATTTTTCCTCTTCTCGCTGGGAGTTATGAACAAGGACCCAGACCTAATAGTTAACTCTTTAAGGAGGATAGGAGCTCTCCCGGAAGGGATAAACGAGAAGCTACTTAAAAGGGAAATCTTAATCTTCCTTGACAAGTACTACAACAAGCCCCTATCCCAAATAGACGCCGAAAAGCTCTTTTACGAAGAACTCTCAACTGCAAGGAGGTTTAAGATAGTTCTCCCAGAAGAACTCGTAATACTTATGAAGACTATAGCCCATACAGAGTCAATAGCAAGGCTAATATACCCCGACTTTAGGCTCCCTCCGCTTTTAAAGCCCTACCTTAAAAGTCTTGCCCCAAAGTTTGCCTACCAGTTTGTAAAGAGGAAAAGTCTAAACTTGGCCATGAAGTACGGAGAGCTCTTAGAAGAGGGGCCAAAGCTCGTTAAGGACGCCGTAAACTATCAGAAACAGAGTTATAGGGAGCTCTTTTGGGGAATGGCTCTAATAGGTTTTTCAATTACCCTTATCTTCTCTCCAAAACTCCTACTTGCCTACATTCCTGCACTGGTGTTTGCAGATAAAATGTCCAGGAAAAGCTATAATTCCTGAAAACCTAGAGGAAGAGAAATGGCAGTTTACACGGCAATTCTCCACTACCCAGTTTACAACAAAAGCGGTAAGGTAGTGTCAACTTCCTTAACTACCCTTGACATCCACGACATAGCAAGAGCCTCAAGGACTTACGGGGTAAAAAGGTATTACGTAGTTCAACCTATTGAAAACCACCTGTGGCTTGCCAACAAGCTCTTAAACTTCTGGCAGGGAGGCCACGGAAGGGAATATAACCCGAAAAGGTGGGAAGCCCTCAAAATCGTCAAGGCAGTTCCCTACTTTGAAGACGCCCTAAAAGACATAAAAGAAAAGGACGGCACAGTCCCTAAAGTGGTCTCAACCACAGCAAGAGAAGTTCCAAACTCAATAAGCTTTAAAGAACTCAGGAAGAAAATAGAAAAAGGGGAGGACTTTATAATCTGCTTTGGAACTGGATGGGGGCTAACGAAAGAGTTTTTAGACTCTTCAGACTACATTTTAGAGCCAATTTTAGGACCAACAGAGTACAACCACCTATCAGTTCGCTCTGCTGCGTCAATAATATTAGACAGACTACTTGGTAAGTAGGGGGAAAGCCCCCCCTAAAAACTACTTTCCTTTGTATTCCCACTTACCGCTAACAAGGTACTTGTGAATTGAGGCGGCGGCAACCTGAGCGTGCTTTATGGCAGTAACGACCAAGTCCCCGCCGTTTACAACATCTCCTCCAGCCCACACTCCTTCAACGTTTGTCCTAAACTCGTCGTCAACTGTTGAAAGGTTGTTCCACTTGTCAACTTCCAAGCCTTCCAGGTCTTTATAGGCAGTATCGTTGTAGGCTTGACCTATGGCGAAAATAACGTAATCGCAAGGTATTTCAAACTCGCTTCCCGGGATTGGCTCAACTTTCGGCCTTTTCCCTTCCTCTTTAATTAGGTTCATCTTAACACACTTAAGGGCTTTTACCTTACCGCTGTCGTCTCCAAGAACCTCTACAGGCTGAGTAAGCCAGTTTATCTTAACCCCTTCTTCTTCAAGCATTTCCCACTCGTCTTCTCTGGCAGAGGAGGAGTCTTTAGTTCTCCTGTAAACCACTTCTACCTCATTTCCAAGTCTAACTGCAACTAAAGCACAGTCAACGGCAGTAAAACCGCCCCCAACAATTACTACTTTGCTGTCTTTAGGGAGCTCTATCTCCTTGTCGGGAGAAAGGAGGGGATGAATCTCACCTGTGTTTACCTTCATTAAAAAGCCAATAGCAGAGTAAGCTCCCTTAAGGTCAGCTCCGGGAATCTCCATCTTCTTACCCTTACCAGAACCAACAGCTATGAAAACGGCGTCGTAGCTTTTTCTTATCTCGTCTAAGGTAATGTCCTCTCCAACTACCACTCCCGTTTTTACTTCAACTCCCAAATTGAGTATAAGGTTAATGTCCCAGTCTAAAGCCTCTCTTGGAAGTCTAGGCTCCGGGATACCGTACCTCATAACCCCTCCTAAGTAAGGAAGGGCTTCAAATATGGTTATCTTGTGGCCCTTCTTAGCTAAGAAGTAAGCTGCGGCAAGCCCTGCAGGTCCTCCCCCTATAATTGCCACTCTTTTACCGCTGTCTGGGAGCTCTTTCTCATCAACCCAGTTAACGCCGGACATCCTAACGTTATCGGCTATAAACCTTTCAAGTCCTCCTATCGCAACAGCTTCTCCGTCTTTTCTCCTAAGTAGTATGCAGGTGCTCTCACAAAGCCTCTCTTGCGGACAGACCCTTCCGCACACTGAACTAAAGGGATTCCTCTCCCTTAAGATTTTGTAGCCTTCAAGAACGCCTTCCTTCTGAATAGTTTCAATCCAGTTAGGTATCTTACTGCTTACAGGACAGGAGTCCATACAGGTAGGAGTCTTACAGAGAAGACACCTTAAAGACTCGTCTTTTGCAGCGGTGTGGCCGTATCCAAGGACATACTCGTTAAAAACCCTCTTCCTAACTTCAGGAGGGAGAACAGGCATGGGCATCCTATCCATCCACCTATCTAATCTCTTCTTCATTTTCAACCTCCCCTGTTTATCATTGAGGTTAATTTTAACAAGACAAGGCTTATAATTTCCCTCTCAAAAACCAAAGGGAGAGTGAAAAATGCCAAAAATAGTCTTAGTAAGACACGGAAAAACAGTCTGGAACGCAGAAGGAAGGTATCAAGGGAAGATGGACATTCCCTTAAACGAGGAAGGGAAGGAGCAAGCAAGGAGGGTAGGAGAAGCTTTAAAGGAGTTCCCGGTTAAAGCCGTTTACTCAAGTCCCCTATCTAGGTGCAAAAGCACCGCACAGGAGATAGCAAAACACCACAAGTTGGAAGTTAAAGTAAAAGAAGGCTTTAAAGAGATAGACCACGGAGAGTGGGAAGGAATGTTGGCCTCTGAGGTTGAAAAGAAGTACCCGGAGCTCCTTAAACTCTGGAGGGAAAAACCAAGTCAAGTAAAAATGCCAAAGGGAGAGAGCTTAAGAGATGTTTACCAAAGAGCGGTCAAAGCCTTTGAAGAGGTAGTAAAGGAGCACAAGGATGAGGACTTAATAGTTATAGTAGGCCACGACGCCACAAATAAAGTCTTAATGTGCCACCTTTTAGGAACGGACCTTGACAAGTTCTGGGCGTTTAAACAGGCAAACTGTGGGATAACAGTTTTAGAGTACTCACCGGCAAGTAGAAAAGTTGTAGTTCACGTAGCAAACGCTACAGGCCACTTAGGGAAGGAAATAGACTTTGAGGTTCAAAAGTCTCTTTAACTTAAAGGAGCACTTTGGGGAGCTCTTAAAAGGAGAGTTCCTAGAGAGGGAAAACAGGTTTACCGCTAAAGTTTTAGTAGACGGCAGGAAGGCAAGGGCTCACGTTGCAGATACTGGTAGGTTAAGGGAGCTCTTAAAAAAGGGAGCTCCCCTCATACTTGCCCACAACCCAAAAGGCAAGCTTGACTACAAGCTCGTATCCGTTAAAAAGGGTAGAGAGTGGGTCTTACTAAATACTCAAGTGCACAGTAAAATCGCAGAAAGGGCTATAAGGGAAGGGCTTTTAGGCTTTAAACCTAAGGAAGTAAAAAGGGAAGTAAAGGTAGGAAATAGCAGGATAGACTTCCTAGTTGACGGGGAGCTCTTTATAGAAGTAAAGGGGTGCAACCTGGTAGAGTTTAGAAAGTGCCTCTTTCCAGACGCCCCAACCAAAAGGGGGAGAAAACACCTTCAAGAACTAATAACGCTAAAAAAGAAAGGCTATTCCTGTGGAATCCTCTTCCTGGCCTTTAGAAACTGTAGCTGTTTTACGCCAAACGAGAAAAGGGACAGCCTATTTGCTAAGACATTTAAAGATGCTCTAAGAGAAGGAGTAAAGTTCTTTGGCATCAAGCTCTCCTTTAACCCAGAAACAGGAGAAATCCTACTTAACTCAAAGTTAAAACTCTGTTGAAAATTTTGTAAAATCTCACTACATCTTGAAATTTTCAAAAGTTTAACTATAATTTCCTTCTCAAATATGCTCCATCTCTCCCTCCTCTAAACAGGCTGCCCCCATAAGGTGGTGGGGGCTTCTTTTTAGTGTTTCCCTTCTTCTTCGTTAGGTTCCAAGAGCTCTTGAAGCTTTCCCTCCTTAAAGAGAGTTAAAGCCTCGTCTAAAAACTTAACCTTAGAGGGAATTAAGTAAACCTTCATTCCAAACCTGTTTCTCACCTTATCAAAAGCACCGGGCCCCATTTCCTTAACCAAAACCGCTTCAACTCCCCTATCGTAAAAAGACTGAGCAATGTAAACTCCCCTTCCCCTTTCTAAGTGAAGGGCAGGGTTCTCAAAAAATTCAACCTCCCCCGAATCAAGGTCAGCTACGGCAAACAGATTTGACTTACCAAAGTGGGCGTTTACAAGCCTCCTACCGTTAACTTCAGTCTCTAAAACTGGAACTGCTACTTTCAATTTTACCTCCTAATTTAATTCTTAAATTACAATTAATCCTCTATTCAAATATTAAACCTACATTGACCTAAGTCAAGGATAAGTTAAGAAGGGCTTTTTAAAATAGAAGGAAAAGAAACTTCAAGGAGGCAAGAATGTTTGGGTTTTTTAAGAAAAACAACGGAAAGCAACAAGAAAGCTTCTGCGTTGAGTCTGACCTTTCCCAAGGAGTTGGTTTAAAAATGCCCTCCTTCCACGAGAGCGTCAACTTTATGTATAAAAAGGTCAAAGAGGCCGGCCTGTCAAACGTTGCAGACAGGTTTGAGGCAATGGAAAAGGTAAGGTGTAAGTTCTGTAAAGAGGGAGTTTCCTGTCAACTGTGCTCAATGGGACCGTGCAGGATTACATCAAAGACGCCAAGGGGCGTGTGCGGAATAGATGCCCACGGAATAGTAATGAGGAACTTACTAATTAAAGCCAACATGGGGCTTGCAGCCTACACCTATCACTGTAGGGAAGCGGCGTTAACTTTACTTGAAACTGCAAAGGGAAATACGGTTTACGAAATTAAGGACCCTTCAAAAATTGACGCCCTTGCACAGGTTTTAGGCGTTGACGAAAACCTACCCTTAGACAGGAAAGCTCAAGCAGTAGCAGAGGGAGTACTAAAGAGCCTATCTGAAAACAACTACTCCGTTTTCGTGGAAAAGCTGGCTCCAGAAAGCAGGAAAGAGGTATTTAGGAAACTTGGAATAATGCCTAAAGGACCTATGAACGAGCTTGTTGACTCTGTTGCAAGGTCAATGACGAACATTGACGGTGATTACATTACCTTAGCCCTTGCTGCCCTTAGAAACGGAGTTGCTTCTGCCTTTGGAGCTCTCGTTCCCCTTGAGATGATACAGGATGCCCTTTACGGAACTCCTTCTCCCCACGAGTGCACCGTTGACTTTGGAGTCTTAGACCCAGACTACGTAAACATACTGCCTAACGGCCACGAGCCTTTCGTAGGAATGGCTTTAGTTAAGCTGGCAAAAGACGAAAAGTTCCAGCAAATGGCAAGGGAAGCGGGAGCTAAAGGTATAAGGATAGTCGGCTCAATTGAGACTGGACAAGAGATGATGGCAAGACTTGAGTGTTCTGATGTCTTCCCCGGCCTAACTTCAAACTGGATATCTATTGAGTACTTCCTCTCAACAGGTGCCGTTGACGCCTTTGTAATGGACATGAACTGTTCACTTGCAAACCTTAAGGAGTATGCAGACAAGTATAACTTTAAGTTAATAGCAGTATCAAACATAATAGGAGTTCCCGGCTCCATAAGGCTTGAATACAAACCAGGCAAGGAAGAAGAGATTGCAAAAGAGATAATAAAGCTGGCAGTAGAGAACTTTAAAGAGAGGAAGAGAGCTCCGAAAACCGACGTAAGCAAGTTTAAACAGAAAGCAATGGTAGGTTTTTCTGCTGAAGCCATAGTAAACGCCTTGGGAGGAAGCCTACAGCCCCTACTTGACGTTATTAAGTCTGGAGACATTAAGGGAGTAGTAGCCCTAGTAAACTGCACCTCCCTAGGCAACGGCCCACAAGACAGTATGACCGTTCAAATAGCGAAAGAGCTAATAAAGAGGGACATTTTAGTAATAGGTGCAGGGTGCGGAAACGGAGGACTTCAAAAGGCAGGCCTTGAAACGGTGGAGGCCGCAGATAAATACGCAGGTGCAAAACTAAAAGGGGTGTGCAAGGCATTGGGTATTCCTCCCGTCCTTTCCTTTGGAACCTGCACAGATACAGGTAGAATTATCATGACGGTAGTTGCAATAGCAAACGCCCTTGGAGTGGACCCTTCACAGCTACCAGTAGCAGTTACGGCTCCAGAATACATGGAACAGAAAGCCGTAATTGACGGGTTCTCTGCAGTTGCTATGGGACTTTACACCCACGTTTCACCGGTTCCTCCGGTTACAGGTTCAGACAAAGTGGTTAAACTCCTAACAGAGGAAGTTGAAGGGCTAACCGGAGGTAAAATAGCCGTAGGAGACGACCCGCTCCAAGCTGCAGACGGAATTGAGGAGCACATAGAGAAGAAGAGGGAACTTCTCGGGATATAGACTATCCATCTCCTCCCTTTTAGAGGATTTCCCCTCCCTTAAAGGGAGGGGCTTTTATTAAAGGAGGCATAGGTTGAGAGAAATTGAAAGGGAAAAAGAGACAATAAGGAAGATGATTGAGATATACTGCTGGAGAAAACACAAAAGGAAAAGGGGAGAGCTCTGCAAGGAGTGTTCAGAGCTTTTAAAGTACGCCTACGAAAGGCTTGAAAAGTGCCCTTTTGGCGAAGAAAAACCGACTTGCAAGAAGTGTAAAGTTCACTGCTACTCTCCAAAGATGAGGGAAAAAATAAAGGAGGTTATGAGGTTTAGCGGTCCAAGGCTTTTAATCTTCTCCCCTTTAAGTTGGATTGTCCACGAGCTAAAAGAGAAAATCTCCTAGCAAGACAGCTCTTGTAAAGCTTTCCTATTTTTAACTCTTATTTTGCTTTTCTTCTTTTCAATAACTCCCAAAGCTTTAAGCTTAGAAAGCGTCCTTGACACGGTCTCTTTTGTAAGTCCAAGCTCCATTGCAGCAAGGCTGGTGCTAAAGTTTATCTCTTCTTCGCCTTCAAGTTTAGAAAGGATGTAAGAGGAGAGTTTAGATAGGGCACTTTTTAAAGAAAGGTTTTCTACTAAGGTTGTAAGGTAAAAGAGTCTTTGAGCCATTACTGCCATAAGGTTCATACCTAGCTCTGGCTCTTCCTTTAAGAGGTTAAGGAAACTTTTCCGAGAAACGAGAAGAACTTCTGAGTCCTCAATAGCTTCAGCCCAAGCAGGGAAGCAACTCCCAGTAAAGCTTGCCGCTTCTCCAAAAAGCGCAGGCTTTTCAAAGACCTTTATTATCTGCTCCTTCCCGTTCAGGGTTTTAAAGACCTTTACCTTTCCCCGCTTAAGGATAAAGAAAAATTCTGCCTTTTCGTTGGGAGAGAAGATAACTTCACCTTTTAGGTATTTCTTTGAAAATAAAAGTCGCCCTATCCTTTCTAACTGGTCTTCAGAGAGGTTTGAAAACAAAGGGACCTCTTTAAGGAGCTCCAACTTAACCTCCTTAAATACCGTAAAGGAAGCCCAATTCCTTTAAAAAGAGCTCTGCAACTTTCAAGTCTTCAGGAGTCGTAATCTTTATGTACTTGTAGTCTCCGGGAACAGAGACAACGCTGTAGCCGTACCTTTCAAGAAGCGCCGAGTCGTCAGTTGCGAAGAAGCTCTCCTTTAAAGCCCTTTCATGACAACTTAGGATAACTTCAAACTTAAAAAGCTGAGGAGTTTGGACAAGGATAAGCTTATCCCTTTCAAGGGTTCCCTTAATCAAGAAGTCTCCAGGCTCTAAAGGAGCTCCAAGCTCTTTAACCGTATCCTTAGGCCTTACCCCTAAAATTACTCCGTCCACTTGATAGTCTGACAGAGCAACTACCATGTCCTTTAAAGTTGAAAGCTCCAACACCGGCCTAACGCCGTCGTGAATGAAGACCTCTTTGGGGTTTAAAGGAGAAACAGCCATCAGTCCTTTATAAACAGAGCTCTGCCTCTCTTCACCTCCGGGAACAACTTTCAAGAGTTTAGGGTACTTTTCTTTTAGCCTTTCTCCCCTTTTTAAATCCTCCTCTGGGAGAACAAGAACAATTCCGTCAACGAACTCGCTTTTTGAGAACACAGTTAAGGGAAACTCAACTATTTCCCTACCAAGGAGTTTAAAGAACTGCTTTTTACCTCCAAAACGCCTGCCAACGCCTGCGGCAGGTATTACTGCAACCCTCACTTTACTACCTCTTTAAGCCTTCCAAATATTATCTTCCCGGCAGAAGTCTGGAGGATGTTGTTAACCAGAACCTTAACTTTATGGCCTATTAGGTGTTTTGCGTTATCAACCACAACCATAGTCCCGTCGTCTAAATAGCCAACTCCCTGATTTTTCTCCTTCCCTTCCTTTACGAGGAAGATTACAAGCTCCTCTCCAACTGCAACGACGGGTTTTAGGGCATTTGCCAAGTCGTTAATGTTTAGTATCTCAACTCCTTTAATTGTCGCAACTTTGTTTAGGTTGTAATCTGTAGTAATAAGCTTTGCCTTAAGGCGCCTACAGAGCTCAACCAGCTTAGCGTCAACTTCCCTTATCCAGGGTATGTCCCTCTCGTATATCTCCACAGGGGGTTTTTCAAGGTTCCTTAAGTTTGCAACTATTTCAAGACCTTTCTTGCCCTTGGTTCTAACTAGGTGGTCTGTAGAGTCTGCCAAGGTCTGGAGCTCTTCAAGAACGAACCTAGGAATTATTATCTTTCCCTCAATAAAGCCCAACCTTGCAATCTCGTATATTCTGCCGTCAATTAAAACACTCGTATCTACTACTTTTAAGGTGCAGTAAAGGGAGCTCTCGTCTTTTAAGAGCTCGCTTAAAGGTTTCTTTCTGCCGACTTCAACTGCAAGGAAACCAAAAAGGTAGGGAAGAGTTATAAAGAGTATCTCCTGAAGGTAAGGGAAGTTGGTAAAGAGGGAATAAAGGGATAGGGTTATACCCTTGGCAAGCCACAAACCTAAAAAGAAACCTGCAGAGAAGAGGAGAACTATTTTTACGGTAATCTTTTTCCTTAAAATAAACTGGTAGAAGAGGAAAGAGGCTGCAGAGAGAAAAATGCCTAAAATTAAGGACTGGGTTAAGGTAAATCCGTAGCTCTTGAAAATTACTACTGAGATGAAAATAAGAAGTAGGAGGAAGCCTCCTATAAGTTTACTCACTTCTTCTTAACCTCTTTTAGTATTTTCCTTATCCTCTGCTTTACGCTCCTAACAGGCTCGTTTAAAGAAAGGGCTATCTCTTCAGAGAGCTTGTTAAAGGCCTCTTCAAACATCCTCTTTTCAGAGTAAGAGAGCTCCTTGTCCTTTGAGCGGTAAGAGAGGTTCCTAACTACCGTGGCAAGTTCCTTAACGTTTCCAGTTTTGAGCCTGTCAACGTTTAACCTGTGCCTAACGGTCCACTTCTGGCTAATGTTAGTTGGAACCTCAGAAAGGTAGGAAAAGAGCTCCTCTATCTCCTCTTCAGACAAGACAGGCCTTACGCCGGAAGTTTCAAGGTGGGATTCTGGAACCAAAATTGACATGTTTTTGCCTATTAGGTTTATCTTAAGATAGACTACAACTTTCCCGCCTACCTCCCTTTCCTCTTTACCCTCAATAATCCCAACTCCGTGGGGAGGGTAGGCAACCTTGTCTCCAACTTTAAACACTTTAAACTCCTAATGGGGTTTCCTAACGGGCACTTCTCCTTTTTTAGGCTCCCCGTAAGGAACGGGAATGTATTGAACAGAGGCTTGTCCTGAAGGCTGATAATAGAGCTCCATAAGGTCGTAAACCTCTTTTGGAACGCTAGTTGAGACCTTAAGACCTAAAGAGCTTATAACCTCAACGGTTAAGGGGTAGTCGTGGGTCCAGTATCCGGAAGTTAAAAGGTGGGCAATCTCCCTGGCCTTTTCCTCCCCGTAGCCTTTAAGCTTTAATATTTTTACTATCGTTGACTTCATTTGAAACAGCGCCTTTTCGGCAACGTCAGCAAGTATAAGGGTTTCGTCCTTAATTCCCCCTTTGTCCTCTCTGTACTTTTCTTTAACTGCCCTTAAAATTGAAGGAGCCGGAAACTGGCCAAGCTGAGGGTCTAAAGGACCTAAAACTGCGTTCTCATCCATAATTATTTCATCAGCAGCCAAGGCTATTAAAGTCCCACCTGACATTGCGTAGTGGGGAACTATTACCCTAACGGGAGCTCTCCTTTTAGCAAGGGCAGAGGCTATCTGGGTAGCAGCTAAAGCTAAACCTCCCGGAGTGTGGATTATAAAGTCTATGGGCATGTCGGGAGGAGTCATCCTGATAGCCCTTAAAACCCTCTCTGAATCCTCAATGGTTATAAACCTTACAAGGGGAAAGCCCATAAAGGCAAGTCTCTCTTGTCGGTGAATCATAGTTATTACTCTGGAGCTCCTCTTCTTCTCAATCTCCCGAATTAACCTGAGCCTGGCCCACTCAAGGCTTTTCTGCTGAAACAGAGGCCACAGAGAAAAGAGGATAATTAAGAGCCAAAAGATGTCAAAGAAGTTCACGCCGGCAGAAGGCTGAGCCATTCTCTCTCCGAACTTAAGATTTATAGACTATTCTACCATCATATACCGTAAATTTCACTTTCCCCTTTAATCTCCACCCTAAAAAAGGCGTATTGAAACTCTTTGACCTAATCTCTTCCCTTGTAAGGGTAAACTCCTCGTTAGGGTCAAAGAGGGTTAAGTTGGCCCTGGCTCCCCTCCTTAAAGTGCCAATGTCCCTTTTCCTTATTATCTTGGCAGGGTTCAAAGTAAGTTTTTCAACCATTTGACTTAAAGTTAAATATCCCTTCCTAACCAGCTCCAGAGAGAGGGGAAGGAGAGTCTGAAAACCGATAATCCCAAAGGGAGCTTGGCAAAACTCTACTGCTTTCTCGTCCTCTGAGTGGGGAGCGTGGTCTGTAGCTATAACTTCAGCAACTCCCCTCTTTAGAGCTTCTCTACAGGCCTTAACGTCGTTTTCGTCCCTTAAAGGAGGACACATTTTAGCGTTGGTATTAAAGCCTTCAACCGCCCTTTCAGTTAAGGTAAAGTGGTGAGGAGTTATCTCACAGCTAACCCTTACCCCCTCTTTCTTTGCGGCTTCAATTGCTTTTAGGGCTCCCTCTGTTGAAACGTGGCAAACGTGAATGTGAGCTCCGGTTAACTTAGCTATAACCAAGTCCCTTAATGTTCCTATCTCTTCAGCTTCTTTAGGAATTCCCGGAATCCCAAGAAGGCTTGAGAGATAACCTTCATTCATGTGGCCCCCTTCAGAGAGGCTCTTATCTTCAGAGTGGGTAAAGACGGGAATCCCTAAACTCCTGGCGTAGTCCATTGCACTTCTTAAAACTTTAGAGTCCTTTGGGGTTTCCCCGTCGTCAGATATGGCAACTATCCCGGCCTTCACCATTAAGCCTATCTCTGCAAGCTCTTCTCCTTTAAGGCCTTTAGTCATAGCACCTACGGGGAAGACGTCGCACAGGCCAACCTCTTTGGCCCTGTCAATTATGTATCTGGTTATGGCTGGGTTGTCGTTTACAGGGTCTGTATTTGCCATACAGCATACAGAAGTTATCCCTCCTGCAACCGCCCCTTGAGAACCGCTCTCTATGTCCTCTTTCCACTCCTGCCCAGGCTCCCTTAAATGGGAGTGAAGGTCTATAAAGCCGGGAGTTAAAACTAACCCGTCGGCATCAATAGTTTCAGTAGAAAGGGACTTGGGAAGCCCCTTCCCCAAGTCGGCAATTACGCCGTTTTCAATAAAGAGGTCTAAAACCTCTTCTATCCCCTGAGAAGGGTCAACTACAAGGGCTCCCCTTATTAAAAGCCTCATTAGGACTCTCCGCCTCCTTGTCTGTGGCACCTTGAGCAGTTGTTCCTGTTTCTAGCGTCAAAGGCAATCCTACCGTTATGGCAAGCTCCACAGTACTTACCCTGCCAGATGTCCCTCATAGTGAACTTGTCAGCTCCAAACCTCTTTTTAAAGAGCCTTGGATGGCAGTAAGAGCAGTGCATCTTTTTTACCTTTACGTGATAGACGTGGCTAAAGTGAACATCCCCCATTTTCGTTTTAAACACAAGGTCCCTATTTAAAACCCCTCCCTTAAAACACCCAACTAAAGTTGCAGTCAGAGCGAGAACTGAAACTGTAATAACCCCTTTCCTCACAGTAGTACCTCCTTAAGTTTATTTAAACGATTACACAGAAGGGAGAGAATTACCATTCTAACTGCTAAGCCCATCTCTACCTGGGGAAATATTAAAGACCTCGTTGAATAGGCCACTTCTCCCGTTATCTCAACGCCCCTATTAAAGGGCCCCGGATGAAGGATAACGGTATCAGGCTTAAACATTTTAAGTTTCTTTAAGTTTAAGCCAAAGAGCTCCGAGTACTCCCTGATTGAAGGAAAAACCTTCTTTGCAGCCTGTCTTTCAAGCTGGATTCTTAAGAGTATAACAGCGTCAGAGACTTCAACAACCTCTTCAAAAGAGCTAAGCCTTTTTATTCCCAAAGCTTCAACTACCCTTGGCATCATAGTTGAAGGGCCGTAGCAGAAAACGCTAGCCCCGAGCTCCCTTAAGAGGATAGAGTCTGAACGGGCCACTCTGCTGTTTGCAATGTCTCCTACTATGGTTATCCTCTTCCCTTTTAAAGAACCAAAGTGCTCCGTTAGAGTTGAGCAGTCTAGAAGGGCTTGGGTAGGGTGCTCTCGGCGGCCGTCTCCGGCGTTTACCACGCTAGCACTTATAAATTTCTGGGCAAGGTCTGGAGCTCCCTCGCAAGGGTGCCTAAGGACTATAACGTCCGGGTGCATCATGTCCAAGTTCTTAACGGTATCAATTAAACTCTCCCCTTTTCTAACGGAGCTCTGGGAGGTTGATATGTTTATAACGTCTGCAGAGAGGAATTTCCCCGCCTTCTCAAAGGAAGAACGGGTTCTAGTTGAAGGCTCAAAGAACAAGTTAACTACGCACTTTCCCCTTAAAACTGGGAATTTCTTCTCTCCTTTCCGAAGGAGCTCCCTAACAAGAAGAGCCGTTTGGTAAATTTCGTAAAAGAGCTCCTTAGAAACCTGAGAAACAGAAAGGAGGTTTCTCATTAAACCCTCTCTGCCTCCTTAGCTAACAGCTTAAACGCCTCCCGAACCTCAACTGCCAACCTGTGGGCTTCAAGACCTTCACACTGGGCAAGCTCCCTTGCAGCAAAAGAGACCCTTTTAAAACCTTCTTGGCTAACGTATATAACGGAAGACCTCTTAACAAAGTCGTAAACCCCTAAAGGAGAGAAGAACCTTGCACTACCGCCTGTAGGAAGAACGTGGTTGGGGCCTAAAACGTAGTCTCCCAAACTCTCACAAGTGTAATGGCCAAGGAAAATAGCTCCAGCGTGTTTTATGTAGTCTAAAAGGGAGAAAGGCTCTCTAACTACAACCTCTAAGTGCTCAGGAGCTATAAGGTTTGAAACTTGGCAAGAGTGGTAAACATCCCTAGTTATAAAGGCGGTCCCAAACCTCTCTATTGACTTTTGGGCTATCTCCCTCCTTTTAAGGCTTTTTAACTTCTCCTTTAACTTCTCTACTACCTCTAAAACCAACTCTTCACTGTGGCTTACAAGGAAAGAGCCTGCAAGCTCGTCGTGCTCTGCTTGAGAGAGTAAATCTGTAGCCACCCAATCGGGATTTGCGCTTTCATCGGCAATGACCAATATCTCGCTGGGGCCGGCAACCATGTCTATGTCAACAGTTCCAAAGAGGAACTTCTTTGCCAGTGCAACGTAGATGTTCCCCGGGCCAACTATCTTGTCAACTTTGGGTAGCGTCTCTGTTCCCAAAGCTACGGCAGCAATTCCGTGAGCTCCTCCGACCCTGTAAATTTCGTCAACTCCAGAGAGCTTAGCGGCAACCAGAGTATAAGGGTTAACCTCTAAAGTGCCGACGGCAGGAGTTATCATGATAACTTTCTCAACGCCGGCAACCTTTGCAGGAACCACGTTCATAACGACAGAGGAAGGATAAGAAGCCTTCCCTCCGGGGACATAAACTCCTACTCTTTCAAGGGGTAAAACCTTTTGACCTAAGAGAATTCCAGGTTCAGTAATAAAGTAAGAGTTCTCCTTCTGGTGCTCGTGGAACTTCTTTACCCTCTCAACGGCGAACTTAAGGGCCTCTATAACCTCGGCAGGAACTCTTTTAAAGGCCTCCTCTATTTCCTCTTCGGAGACCTTAACGTTGTCAGGGGAGAGCTCTACCCTATCAAACTTTTTGGCGTAGTAAAAGAGGGCTTCGTCCCCCTTTTCCCTAACGTTATCTATTATCTCTAAGACTGCAGGTGCGTATTCTCTCTCTAGTCCCTGTCCCCTGTTCCTTATCCTTAAAAGCTCTTTGTTCTTCTCCCAACCCTGGGTGCGTAGGTCAACTAAACGCATTTTTGCTCCTTAAGCTGCAAAATTATAGCAATTAAAATCTTTTATGAATAAAACTCCTTTAGCTCAGGGTAAAGGGGATGCTTACCGCAGATTTCAAGAACTTCAGCTTTTACCTTCTCAATAACATCCTCTCTTGAGATGTTGTTTAAAACTTCAGCTATTAACTGAGCTATCCTTTTAGCCTCATCTTCCTTAATGCCCCTTGTCGTTATTGCGGGGGTTCCTATCCTTATACCGCTTGTGATAAAAGGACTCTTCGTGTCAAAGGGAATCGTGTTCTTGTTAACGGTTATGTTTGCCCTTCCAAGGGCAGCTTCAGCCTCTTTACCGGTAATTCCCTTGTCGCTCAAGTCAACAAGCATAAGGTGGTTATCGGTTCCCCCTGAAACGAGCCTAAATCCCTGTCTTTGTAGCTCTTCAGCCATCGCCTTAGCGTTTTTTACAACCTGCTCCTGATATTTTTTAAACTCCTCACTTTGGGCTTCTTTAAAGGCAACAGCCTTGGCAGCGATAACGTGCATTAAGGGCCCTCCCTGAAGGCCAGGGAAGACTGCCTTGTCTATGTCCTTTGCAAACTCTTCCTTACACATTACAACTCCACCCCTTGGCCCCCTTAAGGTCTTATGGGTGGTGGTAGTTACAAAGTGGCAAGCCTCAATTGGTGAAGGGTGGAGACCAGCAACGACGAGACCTGCAATGTGGGCTATGTCAGCAAGGAGGAGAGCTCCAACCTCATCGGCAATTTCCCTAAACTTATCAAAGTCAATAACCCTGGGGTAAGCTGAAGCACCGCAGATTATAAGCTTGGGCTTGTGCTCCTTTGCAAGGGAGTAAACTTGGTCAAAGTCTATGGTCTCTGTGTCTTTCCTTACTCCATACTGAACAACGTTAAAGTACTTACCTGTCATGTTAACAGGCGAGCCGTGGGAGAGGTGGCCTCCGTGGGACAGGTTCATAGAGAGTATAGTATCGCCAGGCTTTAAAACTGCAAGGTAAACTGCCTGGTTCGCCTGAGAGCCAGAATGGGGTTGAACGTTAACGTGCTCTGCGTTAAACAGCTCTTTACACCTTTTAATTGCAAGTCTTTCTGCCACGTCAACGCACTCACAGCCTCCGTAATACCTCTTTCCCGGGTAGCCCTCAGCGTACTTATTTGTTAAAACGCTTCCCTGGGCTTCCATAACAGCAGGAGAGGTAAAGTTCTCAGAGGCAATAAGCTCTAAGTGTTCGTTCTGCCTCTTATACTCACACTTGAGAGCCTCAAAAACTTCAGGGTCAACCTTCTTTAAGTTCTCCATTACCTTCCTCCACACTCATCATTTTCTATCTTAGAAATCTTGTCTATTCTCCTTTTGTGTCTTCCTCCCTCAAAGGGAGTCTCAAGCCACGCTTTAACTATCCTCTTTGCAAGCTCACTGCCGAGAACCCTTCCCCCTAAACACAAAACGTTGGCGTCGTTGTGGCGCCTGCTCATCTCTGCGGCATAGACATTGTAGCAAAGGGCTGCCCTTATGCCTTTAACTTTGTTTGCCGCAATTGAAATCCCTATACCAGTTCCACAGATAAATATTCCCCTGTCTGCCTCCCCTTCCACTATGGCCTTAGCCGCTCTGTAAGCAAAGTCTGGGTAGTCAACGGATTCTTCCGAGTAAGTTCCGTAGTCCACGTATTCAATAGAGAGTTCCTCAAGGAAAGACTTAATAACTTCCTTTAAGTGAAAACCTCCGTGGTCGCAGGCAAGGGCTATTTTCATAACCTACCTCCCGGTATCTTGGCAAGGAAATTATATTACCTACAGTTGGAGGGGTAAAATGGAAGAGTTCTTAATGTCAATTGCCGGTTTTGACCCAACGGGAGGAGCAGGGATTTTAAGAGACATTAGGACTTTCTGGAACTTTGGCTTTTTAGGGTGTGGAGCTCTCACTGCAAACACGGTCCAAAATACTAAAGGGGTTAAAGAGGTAGAGTTTGTTAAAGGGGAATTCCTAATCTCCCAAATTGAGAAAGTCCTTGAAGAGGTGCCAGTTTTAGGCGTAAAAGTTGGACTTCCTCATAGAGAGCTAAAAGTTAACCTTTACATAAAGGAAAAGTTAGAGAAATTACAAGTTCCGATAGTTTTTGACCCGGTAGTTGCTCCAACCTTCGGCAAAGAGTTCGTAAATAACTTAAAAGCTATTGAACCTTTAATAGACGCTTCAGATTTCTTAACTCCAAACGAAAGAGAATATACCCTTTTAAAGGACTTCTTTAAAGAGAAAGTCAGCGGGAAGAGATTAATAGTAAAGGGGATAAAAGAAGGAAATAGGGTTTACGACCTACTTATAGAAAGGGGGAAAGTTTTAGCTAAAGTAGAGCATCAAAAGGATAGTTTAGAAGTAAGGGGAACAGGTTGTGCTTTCTCCTCTGCCTTTCTCTGTCTTCTTGTAAAAGGGAGTAAACTTAGAGAAGCCTTCAAGGAAGCCGTTAATTTCGTAAGGGAATACAGGAAGAAGAGCTTTAAACTTAAAGGCTGGAAGCAAGGATATTCTTTACTTTAGTGGTGCCCGGGGCGGGACTTGAACCCGCACGGGCAAAGCCCAGGGGATTTTGAGTCCCCCGCGTCTGCCAGTTCCGCCACCCGGGCCTATGTAGGAAATATAATATAGGCATCATTTGAAAAATGGGGGAGAGATGAACGGGAAAGTAGGTTTTATTGGCGGCGGGAACATGGCAGAAGCCTTTATATCCGCCTTCGTTGAAGGAGAATTCCTCCTTCCTTCTCAGATATCGGTTTCTGACACCAATTTAAATAGGCTCTCTTACTTAAGAGAAAAATACGGAATAAAGACCTTTCTAAAGAACGAAGAGGTGGTTTTAAACAGCGACATAGTCTTCTTGGCAGTAAAGCCTCAGGTTTTAAAGTCCGTTCTTGAGGAGATAAGAGGGGTAATAACTCCTGCACAACTGATTGTATCTATGGCAGCAGGCTTTCCAATAAGGAAAATTGAGGAGGTAATCGGAGACGACAAAAAGGTAGTAAGGATAATGCCAAACATTTTAGTGAAAGTTAGGAAGGGAGTTATAGCCCTTTGGGACAACAAAAGGCTCTTAGACGAGGAGAGAAAGTTAGTTAAAGAGCTCCTTAGCTACACGGGAAAGGTCTTTGAGGTGGAAGAGAAACTCTTTGACGGGATAACTGCAGTTGCCGGGAGCTCCCCCGCCTTTATCTTCCTCATAATAGAGGCATTAACAGACGGGGGAGTCAAAGTAGGCTTAAACAGGGAAACAGCAAAGGAGATTATCCTTCAAGTTATGGAAGGGAGCTCCCTCCTTGCAAGGAACGAGCACCCGGAAGTCCTAAAAGACAAGGTCTCTTCTCCAGCAGGAACCACCATAGAAGGACTTACCTCCCTTGAAGAGGGAAGGGTAAGGTATTCCCTTATAAAAGCTGTAGAGAGCGCAAAGAAACGCTCTGAAGAGATTTCAAAGCTCATAGAGGAACTCTAATTGAAACCTGAAAAGAGGAGCTACAGGAAACTCCAGAAACCAGAAGGATTTAAAAGCTTTGAAGTCATAGTAGGGGAAAGCGACCTCTGGATTGGCGTCCCCGAGAAGTTTGACTGTAAAGCCTTAAAGAGAGAGGTTGAGAACTTAGTTAGAGACCTTAGAGCGCAACTTAACTTCTACATAGAGAAGCACCCAGAGTTCCTGCGCTCTTTAAAGCCAGTTAAAGTTGAAGAGCTGTCTCCCTTAATAGCCAAAGTAATGGCCCAAAGGTGCAAAGACTGTAGCGTAGGCCCCATGGCCGGAGTTGCAGGAGCCTTTAACTTCTTCGTGGGAAGGAAGCTTGAAGAGGTTGGGGTTAAAGAGTTTTTAATAGAAAACGGAGGAGACATTTACATAAAAAGGAAGTTAGAAACCCTTGTACTGCTACTTCCCCCGTCAAGGGAGAAAAGATATGCACTTAGAATACCCCCGGGAGAGTGGGGAATTTCCTCCTCCTCAAGTAAGATAGGCCACTCATTGAGCCTAGGGAACACTGAGATTGCAACAGTAATAGCTAAAGACCCAATCCTCAGCGATTGTTGTGCAACACATTTAGGTAATTCAAAAAGTGTAGAAGAGGCTTTAGAAAAGGTAAAAGAGCTCCCGGGGGAAGTAAAGGGAGCTCTCATCGTAATTGACGGGAAGTTTGTAATTAAGGGAGAAATAGCAAAACCTTACCTTATAAAGGGAGCTTGACTTAAAAAAAGTCCATTAAGTATAACTTAATTGCAATATTTGAATTAAAGGGGAGAAGTTATGAAACTTAAACTGATAGCCCTTAGTTTCCTTCTCGTAGGGAACGCTTACGGGATAACACTTGAAGACGCAGTTAGAAGCGCCCTTGAGAAAAACAACCTTTTAAAGGCCAAAAAAGAAGAAATACAGGAAAGGCTCTACCAGCTAAAAAGCGCAAAGGCGAGGCTGCTTCCGAAAGTAGAGCTTTACACCCAATACAACAAAACCACAGACCCGCCATATGCAATAATGAACAGGATGGAAGTTAAAAAGCTTGACATGTTCAACACAAACTTTAACGACCCGGGGAAATCACAGCTCTTTAAAACGGGACTGAGAGTTCAAGCTCCCATATGGATGGGAGGGAAACTGAGAATAGCTGTTGACCTAAGCAAGAAAGAGGTAAAGGCTGCAAAAGAACAGTTAAGAAAGAGTGAAAACGACGTTATCTACAGCGTTGTTAAGGCTTACTACAACGTCTTAACGGCGAGAGCCTTTGTAGAAACAGCCCAACTTGCAGTCAGAGACGCAGAGAAACACCTAAAAGACGCAGAAACGGTATATAAAGCAGGAATGGGGATAAAGTCTGACGTTTTAAGGGCCAAGGTCTATCTTGAACAAATGGAGGAGAACTTAGTAAAGGCCCAGAGCAACTACCAAGTAGCTTTAAAAGCCTTAAAGGTTGCAATGGGGGAATTCCCTAAAGGAGAGCTCCAAGTTGACGGAGAGCTAACTTACAGGGAATTTAACTTTAACCTAGACCAGTTAATAAAAGAGGCCCTCAAAAACAGAGCGGAACTTAAAGAGCTTAAAGTAAGGCTCTCCCAGGCTAAGGACATGGAGAAAATGGCCAAAGCCGACTTCTTACCTCAAATAGGAGCCTTCGGAGACCTCTTCATGGCAGACGATACGGCTCCCTGGAACAAAGAAAACTCAAGCTGGATGGTTGGAGTGTCAGCCTCTTTAAACCTCTTTAACGGTGGAGAGAAGTTTTACAGGCTAAGGGAAACCAAAATAGCTCAGCTGAAAGTTAAAGAGTATAAAGAAAGAGCCGAAAAGGGAATAGCCTTTGAGGTGTCAAGAGCTTACTACAACTTCCTCTCTGCCAAAAAGAGGGTTGACTTAGCAAGGGCGGCCCTTAAAGCTGCAGAGGAGTCTTTAAGAATAGTAGAGAAAAGGTATAGAAACGGCGTTGCCAACATTACAGAGCTCCTAGACACCCAAACGGCACTAAACAGGGCAAGGAGCTCTTTCGTTGCAGCCCTTTCTGCCTACAGGTTGGCAGTTGCCGAGATATACTACGCAGCAGGACTGCTACCTAAAAATTACTCACAACTGGTAAAGTGAAAGAGCTAATAGGTAAACTCCTAAAGTCTAAGAAGGTCTGCGTTTTAACAGGAGCGGGAATTAGCGCTGAGAGTGGAATACCCACTTTTAGGGGAAAGGACGGCCTGTGGAACAAGTTTAACCCCCAAGAGCTGGCTACTTACGAGGCTTTCTTAAAGGACCCTAAGCTGGTGTGGAAGTGGTATCTGTGGAGAATGTTAAAAGTAGCCAAGGCACGGCCAAACAGTGGCCACCTGGCACTAAAAGAGATGGAAGAGGTTTTTCCCCAATTCCTCTTAATAACCCAAAACGTTGACGGGCTTCACCAGAAAGCAGGCTCAAGAAAGGTAGTGGAACTACACGGAAACATCTTTAAGGGAAAGTGTAGGTTCTGCGGGAAAGAGTACGAAGAAGAGGAGTTTTCAAAGATTTACCCCTTTGCTTCACGGGAGTTCCTAAAGGAACTTCCTGAAAAGGAGCTAACGGAAAAGGTGTTTAAAGAGGTTGAAAGAGGGGAGCTCCCAAAGTGCAGGGTATGCGGAGAAATAGTGGGCCCGGGAGTGGTTTGGTTCGGAGAAAGCCTCCCACAGGAAGCTTTAGAAAAGGCACTTCAATTTGCCTCAAACTGTGATGTCTTTTTCTCAATAGGGACTTCGGGGGTAGTTTACCCTGCAGCCTCCCTTCCGATAACTGCAAAGAGAAAAGGAGCTCTAATAGTTGAAGTAAACCCGGAAGAGACGCCTATCTCTCCTTACTGTGATTACTCGTTCCGCCAGAGGGCTTCTCAACTGCTCCCTCTTCTTTTAAAGGAGCTCCGTAAGAGCAGAGGAAGAAGCGGTGCTTCCCCAAACGATAAGACTTAACGACCCTTCCTTCAGGTTTTTGAGAAAGGAAAAGGGAGTTTAAAGGAGGTTTAGCGGTAAACTTGAGAATTTCTCCCCTTCCTCTTTCAACGTAAAAACAGAGCTGTAGATACTTGGTTTTAGTAAAGAGGGGATAACCCAGAGAGTCTTTAACTATGGAAGAGGCAACCTTCCTTACAGGGGGATAGTTAAACTGGGCAATTGGCAAGAAGTAGGAGCTGTAAAAGGCGCGAAAGGCCAACATCAAAGTTGAAATCAAAACGACCAAGTAGGTATGGTTAAACTTTGGAACGAAGAAAAAGTAAACGCCGTAGAGGAACAGAACAAAGGGAAGGGTGATTTTTAAAGTAAACGAGGGACTTTTCGTTGCTACGAGGGCTGCAACTATTCCCAAGGGAACGATTAACTGAAAGGTAAACTTAATTATCTCAACGGTCCTCTTGTGAAGGAGCTTCCTACTTTTAAGGAGCTCCCCTAAAATAAGGGAAAGGATGGGAAAAGCCGGCATCAAATACCTTAACCTGCTTCCAGGGAATAGCCAGTATATTAGAAAGTCAAGGGAAAAAGCCAAAAGGAAAACCTTAATTAAAGGGTTTTCAGGCAGTTTAAACTCCCTTTTGTAAAGTAAGTAAATGATGACAAGGGACCAAGGGAAAAAGGCAGCAGCAAACCTAAAAGGGTAAGAGGCAAACCTAAGGAAGCTTTTAAGGAGAGGGAGCTCTCCGGGAGCCCTTGAAACGACCTCTAAAGAGAGAGTTTTAAGAGCAACCAAGAAGTTGACTTCAAAAAGCCAGAAAAAGAGCGGGAAGAGGCCTAAGAGAGCTCCCAAGAGGTGGCGGAAGGTAAAAAAACTCCTTAAGCTCTTAGTGTAAAACAGGTAAGAAAGAACGAAGACCAAAAAGAACTGTAAAGAGGGAAACCCTTTGGTTAAAAAAGCCAGAGAGAGGAAGAAGTAGCCTAAAAGCCAGCCAAGGAATTGGCGACCTGAAACCCAAAAGTAGAGCCAAGCAAAGGTAGAAAGGGAAACAAGCAAAGTAAAGAGGACATCAGGCTCACACTTTGTTCCGTAGCCTATTAAAACGAGGTAAGAGGTAGGGTAAATCAGAGCTCCAAAAAGGGCACCCTCTCTAGAGAGGAAAGACTTTCCAAAAAAGTAGATAACGAGGGAAGTTAAAACGACCGCCAGCGCAGAAGGAAACCTTAAGGAGGCTTCGCTGACAGAGCCAAAAAAGAGAGAGGAAACGGCCAAAACCCAATTGTGAAAAGGGGGCTTTTTGTAGTAAGGCTCTCCTAAAACCGTAGGCTGGAAGAAGTTGTGGCTCTTTAAAAGCTCAAAAGTGATTATTCCCCGCCTTGGTTCTTCGTGAATCAAAACCAAAGTTCCAATGTTTATAATAAAAGCAAGAAGCAGGAAAAAGAGAAACCACCTTAAAAGCTTACTTCCCATCTCCTTTAACCTCTTTAAAAAACTCTTTAGGGATGTCCGGCTCTTCTCCCAAGGGATGAAATTCAACATCAATAGAACCACAGTTAGGGCACCTAAAGTAGCTTATCCACATTGAGGTCTCCCCAACAATTTCTGAAACTTCTCCTTTCTCGTTAACGTTCCTTGAACCTAAATAGACAAACTCTCCAACGTTCCCGCAACTTGAACACTTTAAAATCCTCTTATACTTTAAGCCCAAGCTAACCTCCCAAAAGAGACCTAAAATATTAACATTCTGCTAAACTTCTAAAACTAAAATTTAGGGTTTAAAAGATGCTTAAGGATAGACGCTTTTGGATATTACTTATTTTATCGCTCCTTTTACTGGTGCTCCCAAACGGCCTTTACTACGCCTTTGACAAGGACGAGCCCAAATACCTTGAAGCAGCCTGGGAGATGGTAAAAAGTGGAGACTACATAACTCCCTATTACAACTACCAGTTGAGGTTTGACAAACCTATCCTGATTTACTGGCTAATAGCCTTAGGCTACAAGCTCTTTGGAGTTAACGAGTTTGGAGGAAGGTTCTTCTCTTCTCTCTGTGGAGTTTTAGCGGTTCTACTCCTTTACTGGTGGATAAAGAGGTTTAAAGGAGAAGAGCTTGCCTTCACATCCTCATTGGTCCTCTTAACGAGCCTGGACTTTATAGTTATGTCTTCAGTAGCGATGCCAGATGTAGCCTTAACTTCCTTTATAAGCGGTGCTTTAATTTTCTTCTTCTTAGGATATAAGGAGAAGAAAAAGAGCTACTACAACTTAGCCTTTCTCTTTTCCGGACTTGCAACCTTAACAAAGGGACCTGTAGGACTAGTTCTTCCAGGACTAGTAGCAGTAATGTTCCTCATCCTCCACAGGTCTTTAATGAGAACTCTTAAAGAGATTCCGTGGACTAGCGGGCTGGGCCTTTACTTACTTGTAGTCCTTCCTTGGTATGGAGCGATTTTCTTAAAGCACGGAAGAGAGTTCTTTATGGACTTTATCGTCTTCCACAACATCCACAGGTTTACGGGGAAAATACCCGGACACCCTACCCAGTGGTGGTATTACTTGGCAAACTACTTCTGGCTCTACTTTCCTTGGTCGTTGGTCTTTCCCTTTGCACTAAGAAAGCTCCTTAAGGAGAAGGAAGTAATAACTGATGAACTACTAAACTTTGCCGTAGTATGGTTTTTCACGGTATTTGCCTTCTTTCAAGTGGCACACACGAAGTTGGCCCACTACCTCCTTCCTTCTTTCCCTGCATTCTCGGTTATTACTGCCTGGTACATTCAAAGGTATAGGGAAAGAGCTCCCTACGCCTTAACCGCAGTTTTAGCCTTCCTCGTAGGAGCTCTAGGAGTTGCCTTTTGGCATTACAAAGGGTGGCCCTTGGTGGGAGCTCTCTTTTTAATTCCCCCTCTTTTAGGAGCTCTCTTTTCCCTTTACAGGGCAGAGTACAAAGGCCTTGCCTACGGCTTTTTAGTCGGAATGCTCCTTTTCAAGTGGCTAACCCTACCCTCTCTTCAACCTTTAAGAGCCAAAGAGGCAATAGCAAAAGAAGTCAAAGAGCTCAAAAGTAGGTGTAAAAACATTAAGGTCGTATTCTTTGACTACACGAGCCCCGAGATAGTATATGCTTACAGGCTAGGACAGATTAAAGACTTAGGAAAGAAAGAGGTATTAAAGCTGTTAAAGGGAAAAGAGCCCGTAGTAGTGATAACTAGAGAAAACAGGCTCAAAAAGCTTAAAGGCATAGGATTTAAGGTAATTGACAGGAAAAAGGAGCTCCTTACCAACCACTCTCTAGTACTAATTTCCAATAAGGAGATAGAAAATGGCTGTTAAGAAGGTTTCCGTAGTAATTCCCCTTTACAACGAAGAGGAGAACATCCCCATTCTCTACGAAAAGCTAAAGGAAGTTCTAAACAAAGAGCCCTACGACTACGAGATAATCTTCGTTAACGACGGAAGCACCGACGGAACGGCAAAGAAACTTGAAGAGATAGCAAGAAAAGATAAGAAGGTAAAAGTTATAGACTTTGCAAGGAACTTTGGCCAAACGGCAGCAATGGCCGCAGGGCTGGACCTTGCAACAGGGGATGTAATAATAACTATGGATGGAGACCTTCAAAACGACCCAGAAGACATCCCAAGGCTCATTGAAAAGATAGAGGAAGGGTACGACGTAGTAAGCGGCTGGAGGAAAGACAGAAAAGACGCAGCGGTAAGCAGGAAGCTACCGTCAAAGATTGCAAACTGGCTCATTGGAAAGCTTACGGGAGTTAAAATTCACGACTACGGATGCACCTTAAAGGCGTATAGAAGCGAGGTAATTAAAAGGATAAGGCTTTACGGGGAGCTCCACCGTTTCATTCCCGCCCTAATCTCAACGGTTACGTCAGTTGACAAGATAGTTGAAATACCCGTAAAGCACCATCCAAGAATTTACGGGAAGTCAAAGTACGGAATCTCAAGGACCTTTAAAGTAATATCAGACCTCCTCTTTATTTGGTTTTTAAAGAAGTTTATGCAAAAGCCGATTCACTTTTTCGGCCTTTTAGGATTGGTTCTTTTAATTTCAGGGATAGTTCCTTTTACTTACTTAATAGCCCTTAAGCTGACCGGACACTCAATAGGCCAAAGACCTCTTCTCATAATATCTGTTCTTTTTATACTTGCAGGGCTTCAGATGTTTACAGTAGGAATACTCAGCGAGATTTTAATGAGAATATACTACGAATCCCAAAACAAAAAACCGTACGTTATAAGGAGAGTTTTAAACCTTGAAGAAGAAAGGTAGTCTCTTAGTCTCCCTCTTAATCATCGCAACATTTGCTTACTTCCTATACGAGTATAAGGTCTTTAGAAACCTAAAGGAATTAATTTCCTCACTCCATCCCTTCTACCTTCTCCTGTCCCTAATTACCTACTTAACAACCTACCTATTTAGGGCCAAAAGGTTTAAAGTTATGTTCCCCCAAATTAAAACGGGGGAATTGGTTGCAGTAATGATGGTTCATACTTTTTTTAACAACGCCCTACCTTTCCGCTCAGGAGAGGCATCTTTCCCTATAATACTTAAAAAACTGTTTAAAGTTGACGCTACCGTCTCCTCAGGAGCTCTAGTCTTTGCAAGGATACTGGACCTCCTCTCCCTTTCCGCCTTCTTTCTCTTCTCAGCAGTTGCAGTTGCCACTCACAGGAAGGAGCTCCTGGTAATTCCCCTTTTAGCCCTCTTTACTTTGAGCCTATTTGTATTCATTGCAATGAAACTATTGGGGAAGATAAAGGAAAAATTCCTCTTTGCTCAAGCCCTTTTCCTCTTTTTCAACAGTTTTATATCCTTTAGAAAACTTTTCCTAATAGGCACTTATTCAGTCTTAACTTGGCTCTTTAAGTTTACTTCCTTCTACTTTATCCTAAAGGGAGGAGGCATAAACATTAACTTCTTCCAAACGGTGTTCGTCTCAACCTTTGGAGAGTTAACGACGGTCTTGCCTATCCACAGTATAGGGGGATTTGGAACCTACGAGGCAGGACTGGTCGGAGGGTTTAAACTACTTGGGATAAAAACAAGCTATGCTTTAACTGTAGCTTTCTACTTCCACTTGGTTTTATTTGCAATGTCTGCCCTGCTTGCTCTTTTGGGATGGGGCTATCTTTCACTTAAAGTGAAGAGAGTATAAGGGCAATCTCCCTTGCAACCTCCTGTGGAGTTTTACCTTCACAGTCAAGAGTAAACTTTGCCTTTTCGTAAAACTTTTCCCTTTCTTTAAAGAGCTCCCTAACCCTCTCCTTTCCTAAAGAAACCAGGGGTCTGTTTTTATCCTCCTTTATCCTCTCCCAAAGAAGCGAAAAGGGAGTTTTAAGGTAAAAAGAGCTTGAATATCGGTTAATAAGCTCCATTGAATCCTTATAAGTTGGAGTTCCCCCGCCGGTGGAAAGTATAAAGTCCTTCTTTAACTTTAAAAGCTCTAAAAGGAGCTCCCTCTCTATCTCCCTAAACCCCTTTTCTCCAACCTCCTTAAAAAGGGAGGGGATACTCTTACCTGTCCTAATTACTATCTCCTCGTCCAGGTCAACGAAAGGAAGGTCAAGGAGGTTAGAGAGCTCCTTTCCAACGCTACTCTTTCCGCTTCCCATAAAGCCAACTAAAGAGACTTTCATCTTTCAGGAACCGTAAAGACCGGAGAGTACCCTCTTTTAGGTAAATTTATAACTATGTCGTCCTCCGTTCCAATTTTACCGTCAAGACCGGGACTCACCACTTTATCTCCAAAGTAGTAAAACTTAAAGAACCCCCACTTAAAGGGGAGCTCCTTTCCCTCTTGCTTATCCAACAGCCTATAGGTTAAACCCCAGTTTAAAGCGGAAGCCTTAGTAAAAAGGGGAACGTTAAATAGGTAAAAGGGAAAAAAGAGGTAAACTAAGGAAACGGCGAAGAGAGAGAAAAGGAAAAGCCTAAAAGTTTGAGGAAAAACCTCTACCTGGTAGAAAGGCTCTATCTCCAAAGCTTTACTCTCTATAAGCTTAATAAGGTCCGTGTAAGTCATACCGTAGCGGTAAAGGTCTTCCCTGCTTAAAGGCTTAGCAGCTCTCCAGTGAGCAACGAGAAAGCTGGGAAGAACTGTGACTTTCAAGTCAGTAATAAGAAAGGAAGGTGGCAGTTCCTTTACCTTTAACAGGTCTTTATCTCTCAAAAGTAGAGTAAGCTCCTCTTCCGTAAGGGGAACTCCTCCTTTGCAGCTTTCTCCTTCAAAAAACACAAAATTGGGCTTAACTCCCGAAATTAGCCACTCCTCAATGAACTTAATCAATTCAAACTTTGGATTTTTAGAACCTTTATCGCTAGACAAGCGAAAAAAATTTCCGTCGTAGCATAACGAAATAGAAAAACCGTCCAGAGGAAGGTAGAAATCAATTCTTCCTCTCTTCTCTTTTAGAAAATCAAGGAAGATAAAGATATCGTTATGATTGTTAAGCTTTCCCTTTATGTACCCCATATTAGTTTCCCAATGAGCAGGTTTAAAAGAAGAGAAACGAAAAAGAGAACAAGAAAAGGATGGTACCTCTGGTTAATAAAGCTCAGCATCCCGGGGAACTTTAAGAATGATTCCTCTAAAGGTAAAGCAAAAGTTACCTTACTGCTTACAAAAAAGCCTAAGGCAATTCCACACACCAGAGAAAAGAGAGATAAATAGGGCAAAAATAGCTTAAAGCTCTTTCCTTTAACATGGAGGAGGAGAGGAACTGGTAAGGCCTTAAGTATGTTTGGGTTGTCTTTTAGGAGTTTTCTTCTTATAGCGTTTGCCTTGTTAAATTTTAAGAGTGAGGAATAAGTAAGGTAAAGGTTAAACTGAATAACCGGAGATTTATAGTAGTTAAGAGCCTCCTTAAAGACATTAAGAGCTTTCTTAAAATCGCCTTTATAAAAGTAGAAGTAGCCTAAGTCGTTGTAAACAACGGCTTTCAGGTAAGGAGACTTTGGTTTGATACTCTTTAACTTCTTAACAGGAGAGAAATCACCGAGAGCAAAAGAGTTAGTAATAAACTCAATTTCTTTGGGAATTTCAGAAGAGACAGCCTCCGATATTAAATACTCAGGGCAATAGCCGTCTCTCTCTACCTTTAAGGAGTAAAGGTAAGAGGGAGAAGTTAAAAGGGAAGAGACGTTTTCCTTTAGAGAGATGAGAAAGGAAAGGGATAAGAGAGCTCCCAACAGAAAGAAGGAAAGATAACGCCTGCCGACAGAGAAAGAGAAGCTGACGGCTAAACCTCCAAGGAGAAAAAGTAGAGGACTTAAGTTAACTACGGTTGCAAGTAAAAGGAAAACAACTAACAAAAAGGAAAAAAGCCTCTTTAAGCTCAGACTCAAGCCAATTCCTTGAATGTAAAACAAGAACAGGTAAAAAGCGAGGGACAATAAAACAACCTTTAAAGCGTTTTCAAGGGAAGCCCCAAAAAAGTAAAGTTTCCTCAAAAAGGTTATGTATGAAGAAGGAACCTTTTCAATCTCCTTTCCAGTTAAATAGTTAAGTTCAGGTAGATAGTAAACGGGATATACCCTTTTTAAACTTCTTATCTCCTTTAAGTCATTCGCTAAAACTTCTTTAGGAGCTCCACTTTTTAAGTCCCTTTCAAACTTTAACAGGGCTCCTTTAAGGGAAACCTCCTGAGCCTTTAAAGGGAGAGTCCAAAAGACGAGAAAGAGAACCAATAAAAGCTTCAAGCTCTTCATAATTCTCAATTCCCTCTACTTTCCAAGTCTTAAAGCCTACAACCTTTCTCTTTAGCTTAAGGGCGATTCCCAATTCGCTTAAAGTCCCGTAGCTGCCGCCAACTGCTACAACCAAAGGTGAGGCTGCAGCAACCAAAACATTCCTGGCATGTCCTAAACCGGTAGGCAGTTTTATGTCAACATAACTATTAGAAAAGAATTCATAATTGGGAAGTATTCCTAATGTAATTCCCCCCTCTTCTTTAGCCCCTTTACAGGCAGCCTCCATTATACCAAAAAGACCCCCACAGACAAGGAGACATCCCTTCCTCGCTATCAACCTGCCAACTTCAAAGGCAACTTGATAAAGGAAGTCTGAAGGAGGAACGTCTCCACTACCTATAACAGAAACGCTCCTCAACTCCCTCTCCAAGCTCACTTTCTCTTAGACCTTAAATACTCCACGAGGGGCTCCTTTATCTCTACAAGACCCAACTCATTTATCTCCATAAGGTGAAGCCTCGTGTCATGGCCGCAGAGCCTACAACCGTCTATTCTAAAGAGCCTCAGTATGTCTCCAACTTCCTTTTTAAAAAGCCTTGCCCTACTTGCAGAAAGGAGGATTTCCTTAGAGAGAACCATTGTGCAGTCAACTATGTGGCCAACTGCATACCCTCCTGCAGCCTCTGCCGAGAGCTCGTCGTGGCCGCTCCTTTTCTGGGAAACGAAAATTGCGGTCTGATACCACTTTTTCATAAAGTTGAAAAACGCCCTAACTACAGAGCGGGCAAGCATCTCCTTTGATTCGTAAAGACCGGTTATTGAGTCTATAACCGTTCTGTGGCAGTGGTAGGTTCTGTAAACGTAGGCTAAAGTATCAAGCATAGTGGGTATGTCGTCCCTGAGCCTTGCGTTGCTTGCAGCGTCTATGAGTATTATGTTGTCTTCTACTTCTTCAAAATCTACTCCCATTGCTGCCGCTCTTTGCCTTAAACCAGCCGCAACAAAGCTTGCAGGACTTTCAACGGTAACGAAGCAGACCTTCTGTCCCAAAGAGGCTTGCTTTATGGTAAACTGTTCAACCATTAAGCTCTTTCCCGTGTCGGGCATTCCAGTAAGGTTAACAACCGCGTACTCTGGAATCCCCCCTAAAGGCTTCCTAACGGGCTTTCCTTCCTCAATCTCAACTTTAAAGAAGAGGTCGTCTAAACCGCTTATTCCAGTCGGAACTCCTTTGAGCTCGGGAGCCTTTTTTACGGCCTCCCCTAAAACGTAAACGTACTCTTTCATAACTTGAGGTTTCCTCTCTGAGAACTGTCCCTCTGCCATCTCTCCCTCCTATTCCTTAATAAGCTTAACTCCCCACTCTAAAAGCTCTAAAGTTTCTTCCTCCCTTGGAGTTTCAGCGTACACTCTGAAAACAGGTTCCGTTCCGGAAGGTCTAAAGAGTATCCAAGAGTCGTTTTCAAATATTAGCTTGAGGCCGTCTATCGTTAGAACCTTTTTAACTTTTAGCTCTTTCCATTTTTCAGGAGGGTTTTCTTTTAGGGTTTCAAGTTTTTCTTTCTCTTCCTGACTAACCGGAAGGTCTATTCTTTTGTAGTAAGCAGTTCCAAACTCTTTAAAGAGCTCGTTGACCATCTGGGAAACGCTCTTGCCTTCTGCAAGCATTTTCTCAACTATTAAAAGACCCATTAACAGGCCGTCCCTTTCTGGAAGGTAGTCCATAAGGGCGTATCCACCGCTTTCCTCTCCTCCAAAAAGGACTTTCCTCTTTAGGTAAACCTCTGAGATGTTCTTAAAGCCCACGGGAACTTCTAGGAGCTCTATGCCAAACTCCCTGCAAACCCTGTCAACCAAGTAGCCAGTGCTGACAGTTTTTACAACGACTCCCTCTCTCTTGCCCTTATTCCTTAGAATGTGAAGTAGCAGTAGAGCATAGACTATCTGGGAGTTTACAAATTCTCCCTTCTCATCAACTATTCCTACCCTGTCTCCGTCTCCGTCGTTTGCTATTCCTATGTCTGCCTTAACGGCCCTTACCTTTTCTTTAAGGGCTCCTATGTTCTCTTCAACTATGGGCTCTGGGTGTTTACCACCAAAAAGTGGGTCTCTATAAGCGTGTATTTCTGTTAGCTGAGCTTTAGTTCCAAGGAGGGCCTTATACATTAAGCCTTGCTGAGCCCCGTACATAGGGTCATGGACAATCTTTACCTCCCTTTCTTTAAAGAGGGAGAGCTCCAGCTGAGACCTCACCCCGTTAACGTAAGGCTCGTTTAAGTCCTCCTCTTTATAGCTTCCCTTTTCAACGGGGAAGTTTTCAGCCTCTTTAAGTTTAGCCTCTATTTCTTTAGTTATCTCGGTCCTTGCAGCACCTCCAAAGTCCTCTTTTACCTTGTAGCCGTTATACTTCCCTACATTATGGGATGCAGTAATAACGACCCCGTTATCAAAATTGCCGTATTTTGTGTTAAAGGAGACTGCGGGAGTAGGGCAAAATCCCTTTGATAAGACCACTTCAAGGCCCATACCGCTTAAAATTCCTGCAACGAACTTTCCGTACTCCTCAGAGAGGAAGCGAAGGTCGTATCCTACAACTACCCTCTTTGCTCCCTTTTCTTTAAGGAAAAGACCGTGGGCTACTGCAACTTTCCTTAAGTTCTCAAAGGTGAAGTCTTTTGATATAACGCCTCTCCAGCCGTCAGTTCCAAACTTAATCATACCCCCTCCTTAAAAGCTAAAATAGAAAAATTAACTGGAACAGTCCTATTATAAACCCCAACAATCCTCCCAATAAGGTAATGTGGTTAAGCTCTTCATTTATTAATTTTAAAACTATGGCCTCTACCTCCTCTATTGGAAGAGAGTTTATCTTCTCTTTAACCATAGATTCTAGGTCTAGGGACTCCATAATTACCGGGAGCTCCCTCTCTATTACCAGGTAAAGCTTATCAGTTAAAAGAGCTCTTATCTCCTCCCTGTAAGAATCAATAAGGTAGGAAAGGAGAGGGGGGAGCTCTTTCTTTAAAAAGGAGTTAAGAGAGGGAACCTGAGAGAGTTTCTTTAATGAAAGCCCTTTCAAGTAGGAGGATAGAGCGTCTTTTAAAAGGGACTTAAGTCTTTGGGGGATTTCTCCGGATGTCTTAAGCTCACTTTTTAACAAGTCTTGAAATTTAAACCAAAGGAGCTTTACTACCTTCGTCTTAAAGTTTGGGTCTTGAGAGAGCTTTTCCACTCCCTCCCTTATAAGCTGAGTAGCTTTCTGTGCAAAGTAAGAAAGGAGTCCTTCGTTTACAAAGGGTATAAAGAGCCTCAGCCTCTCTAAGTTGGAATAGGCAGCAGAGTAGATAAGCTCTTCAAGTTCCCTGCTTTTAAGGTATTCAACGAGGATGTCAACTAGCTCTTCAACTTTTTCGTTAAATAGGTCCTCTAGTTTCCTTTTTAGGTTCTCCGGGAGAAGCTCCTCAATTCTCTTGCCGTCAAGTCCCGAAAAGAGCTTATCTACCGCTTCTGTTATTTTTACCTCTAAAAGGTCAAGGGGGAAAACCTCAGAGAGCTCTTTCTCCTCAAACTTTTCAACAAAGTGAGAGATGTAAGAGGTGCTTTTAGTTGAGAGCTCCCTTAAGAAAGAGTCAACAAAGTTGGCCAAGGTCTCCTTCACCTCTTCTGAATTTAGACGATTTCTTAACACCTCTTCAGTCAATAGATTTTCCTTAACGACTTTAGCTATCGCCTCTGCCAACTTCTCCCTCTTTGAGGGAATTAGGCCGGGAGTAAAGGGAAGTTTTTTACCGAGTAAGTAGTAAGGCTTGGTAGGCTTAAAGAGCATTTTTATAGCTACATAGTTAGTAAAGTAGCCTATTAGAGCTCCAACTAAAGGAGGGACAACATAATTAATAACCAACGCCAAACTCCTCCAAAACGGTATAGGTAGGTCCACTTTGGGAAAGCTTACTCTCTATTAAAAAGATTTTGTTAATAAACTTCTCTCCGAAAAAGTGTTCCCTCAGTTTAAAGAGGAGTTGGGCGAACTTTCCCCTCCTCTTCAGTCTTTTTATCCTTAAAAGAGTAATGTGGGGTTTAAAGTCCTTTTCAAGCTGAAAGCCAAAAGGTAAAAGAGCTTCATCTACCTTCTGCTTAACTAAACTTAACCCTTCCCCTTTAACTCCAACCCAAAGGACCTTATCTAAACCGTTCTTCTTAAAAGTTCCCAAGCCAACATACTTTAAGTTTAACGGCCTTGCAAGTTTAAGCTTAAGGGAAAGGGAGCGACAGATAAGGGAAATCCTCTCCTCTTCAACCTCTCCCAAAAACCTAAAAGTCAGGTGAAGGTTTTCCTCTTCTACCCACTTTCCCTCTATTCCTAAATGGTTAAGTTCCCTTTTTAAAAAGGAAAAGTCAAAAGGAGTAAAAACCCCTACGAAAAGCCTCCTCTTCAACTTGACCTCCTTTTAAATGATAAAATTTAGTATAAGTGAGGGGAAAATGAAAAAGAGAACAAAGATAGTTGCAACTTTAGGGCCTGCTTCTTCCAAAGAAGAGGTGTTAACGAGAATGGTTAAAGCAGGTCTCAACGTAGTTCGCCTCAACATGAGCCACGGCACCCACCAAGAACATAGGAAAAGGCTTTCACTGGTTAGGAAAGTTGAAGAGAAGTTAAAAGTCCCTATACCAGTTTTAATAGACCTTTGCGGGCCTAAAATAAGGATAGGAAAGCTAAAAAGAGAGCCCCTCTTCCTTCACAGAGGGGACACGGTAGTTTTAACCACGGAAAAGGAAGCGGAAGGAGATAAAATAACCGTTAACTATCCTAACCTTCACAACGAGGTAAGGAAGGGAGAAGTTATACTCCTTGCAGACGGAGCTCTCAGGTTAAAAGTAAAAAAGGTATCGGGAAAGGACATCGTTTGCGAAGTTTTAGTAGGAGGGCCCCTTACTTCCCACAAGGGAGTAAACCTTCCCCACACGAAACTTTCCGTCCCCGCTCTTACCGAAAAAGATAAGGAGGACGTTAAGTTTGCAGTAGAGGTAGGAGCAGACTTTTTGGCCCTCTCCTTTGTGAGGAAGGCCCAAGACATACTGGAGTTAAAGAGTTTCTTAAGGGAGCTCTCGGCAGAAATACCCGTAATAGCGAAAATAGAAAAGCCGGAAGCGGTAAAGAACATAGACGAAATCCTTAAAGTAGCAGACGGGATAATGGTTGCAAGGGGAGACTTGGGAGTGGAGCTCCCAATAGAAAAAGTTCCGGTAATTCAGAAAGAGCTAATAAGGAAAGCCAACAGAGCAGGAAAACCTGTAATAACCGCAACTCAAATGCTTAAAACTATGGTTGACCTTCCAACGCCAACGAGAGCAGAAGTTACAGACATAGCAAACGCAGTGCTTGACGGAACAGACGCTTTAATGCTCTCAGAGGAAACGGCAGTTGGGAAGTACCCCGTAAAGGTTATAAAAACGATGGCAAGGGTAGCTTACGAAGCGGAAAAGATATACCCTTACGAAAGGTACTCCCAATTTCCAGCAGAGAACCTTCAAGACTCCTTAGCAAAGTCTGCCTGCAACCTAACGAGGGAAATAAAGGTAAAGGCAATAGTTCCTTTCACAAGGAGCGGAGCTACTGCAATAGCGGTTTCAAAGTATAGACCTCCCGTTCCAATCTACGCCGTCACCCACGACTTACAGACCTTCAGGAGACTAAACCTTAACTGGGGAGTCTATCCCTTCTTGACTCTCCCTGCAACGACAACCGACAAAGTAATTGAAGAGTCAATGAAAGTTGCCAAGGAAAAGGGAATAGCAAAGAAAGGAGATAGGATAATAGTCCTTGCGGGAGCTCCAACGGGAGTTCCGGGAACTACAAACCTACTTAAGGTTTTAACAGTAAGATGAAAAGTAAGCTACTAACTACGGTTATCGTTTTTGCAGTCTTAGCCGGACTAACCCTTACCTTAAATACAACTGAAAGCGTGAAAAAGGGGCTGATAATTTTAGAGTTTGGAGCTCTCTTTTGGATAACAGAAGCCCTACCCCTTGCAATTACCTCCTTACTTATACCGGTAATAGGATGCTTCCTAGGACTTGCAGGGGTAAAAGAAGCCTTCTCCTCCTTTGCCCACCCTATAATTTTCCTGTTCTTCGGAGGCTTTGCACTGGCAACTGCACTGTCAAAATACTCCCTAGACAAGTTCATTGCCTACAAAATAGTATCCCTCTCAAAAGGCTCCTTTATAATAACCTCGTTTCTCCTTTTTATAGCTACCGCTTTAGTCTCAATGTGGATAAGCAACACCTCTACAACGGCAATGATGCTTCCACTGGCACTTGGTCTTTTAGGAACGCTTCCCAACCCTGAAGACAGGATAAAAAACTTCCTACTCCTTGGAATAGCTTATTCCTCAAGCGTAGGAGGCATAGGAACCTTAGTTGGAAGCCCTCCCAACGGAATAACGGCAGCGGAACTAGGATGGGGCTTTTCAGACTGGCTGAAAGTAGGGCTTCCAACGGTAGCAGTTTTACTGCCCCTCCTCTTCCTCGTCCTCTATCTCTACTTTAAGCCGAGAGGAAACAGAAAAATACAGATTGAAGAGTTTAAACTTAAATTCACAAAAGAAAGAAAACTTCTACTACTTACATTCACACTAACTGTGCTGGGATGGCTTTTTAGCAAAAAACTCTCTACGCTCCTTGCAATAGGAAAGTACTTTGACGCCCTAGTAGCCGTTATGGCAGTTGTAGCACTCTTTGCACTTAAACTAGTTAACTGGAAGGAGATAGAAGAAGGAACAGACTGGGGAACCCTCTACCTCTTTGGAGGAGGCATTACTCTATCTCACTTCCTTAAAACTTCAGGAGCAAGCAAATTCTTGGCAAACTGGTTTATAAACCTAACTTCCGGCTTACCAGTGATTTTACTAGTGTTCTCAGTAGTCCTCTTTATGATTTTCTTAACTGAACTAATGAGCAACACAGCAACAGCTGCAATATTTGTCCCCATACTAATTACAGCAGCCAACAACCTCAACCTCCCTCCCCAAACCTTAGCCATACCTGCAGGAATAGCTGCCTCCTGTGCCTTTATGCTACCTGTAGCGACACCGCCAAACGCAATAGTTTACGGAACGGGAATGGTAAAAAGGAGCTCTATGCTAAAAGTAGGCCTTATACTTAACTTAATCTTCTCAATAGCAATATCATTAGTTATCTACCTA
>JALSNF010000032.1 GCA_026987115.1 Desulfurobacteriaceae bacterium | reverse complement strand
TCCGGAGCTCCCGTTAACAAGCACTGCCCCTTTTGAGTCTTGGGGAAGGCTATTACGTCCCTTATTGAAGGCTCTTTTCTCATTATCGCGCAAAGTCTATCAAGACCAAAGGCCATTCCTCCGTGGGGAGGAGCTCCAAACTTTAAAGCATCAAGAAGGAATCCAAACCTCTCCTTTGCCTCTTCATCGGAAAGACCTATTACCTTAAAAACCTTCTCTTGAACGTCCTCTCTGTGAATACGAATACTCCCCCCTCCTATTTCAGTTCCGTTTAAGACCAAGTCGTAAGCCCTAGCCCTAACTTTCTCCGGTTCAGTTAAGAGCTTATCAATGTCCTCCTCTTTAGGACTCGTAAAGGGATGGTGGAGAGCTTCCCACCTTTCCTCTTCTTCGTTCCACTCAAACATAGGAAAGTCAACTACCCAAAGTAGGTTAACCTTATTTTCATCAATTAACCCGCCTATCTCTCCAAGCTTTAGCCTTAAGTTTGAAAGGGCTTGATTTACTACATCCTTAGAGTCTGCAACGAAAAAGAGAATGTCTCCCTCTCTAGCTTCAAACCTTCTTAAAATCTCCTCAATCTCCTCTTCTTTAAAGAACTTCACTATGGGAGACTGAAGACCTTCAGGAAGGACTTTTATCCAAGCCAAACCTTTAGCCCCGTAGTTGCCTACAAACTTTGTAAGCTCGTCAATCTCCTTCCTTGAAAGCTTCGCTCCCTCCTTAAAGTTTATCCCCTTAACGATTCCTCCCCTATCTGCCACACTTCTAAAGACCTTAAAAGAACAACTTGAGGCTACGTCTGTAATGTCCTTAAGCTCCAGGCCAAACCTCGTATCCGGCCTGTCAGTTCCAAACCTGGAAATTGCCTCGTCATAGCTCATTACGGGTATTTCCCCAATTTCTACCCCTAAGAGCTCCCCGTAGAGCTCCCTAACTAACCTTTCGGCAACCTCCATTACATCTTTTTCCTTCACAAAGGACATCTCAAAGTCAATCTGGGTAAACTCAGGTTGCCTATCTGCCCTTAAGTCCTCGTCCCTAAAGCACCTTGCAATCTGGTAATACCTATCAAGCCCCGCAACCATCAATATCTGCTTGAAAAGCTGGGGAGACTGGGGAAGAGCGTAAAACTTACCGGGATAGATTCTACTTGGAACGAGAAAGTCTCTAGCCCCTTCAGGAGTACTCTTTGTAAGGTAAGGCGTTTCAACCTCTACAAATCCAAGCTCGTTAAAAACTCTCCTTACGACCTGATAAACCTTGTGGCGGAAGATAATGTTTTCTGCCATTTTCTTCCTTCTTAAGTCTAAAAACCTATACTTAAGCCTTACCTCCTCACTTACCTTAACCTCGTCTTCAATAGGGAAAGGAAGGGGAAGAGACTTATTCAATACCTTTAAACTCTCTGCGTAAACTTCTACCTCTCCGGTTTTAAGCTTAGGGTTCTCTGTGCCTTCAGGCCTCCTCCTAACTTTACCTTCAACTGCTATAACGAATTCATGCCTTAGCTTCTTCGCCTTTTCAGTTAACTCCTCCGAAACTTCAGGTGAAAAGACTACCTGAACTTTCCCTGTTCTATCTCTAAGGTCTATAAAAACGACTCCTCCGTGGTCCCTGGTAGAATCAACCCATCCTGCAAGCTTAACGTTCCTTCCAATCTCTTTTGTTGAAACCTCACCGCAGTAGTGGCTTCTTTCAAAATCTCCAAAGTGCTCAAGCATCTTTCACCTCCTTTGCTGGAGGCCAATTTTACATTAAAACTTTCCCCTTTCAAGCCTCTTAAGTCTAATGTCAATTAGCTTATTTCTAAAAAGGAGCTTCCTAGTAGCAGGGTAAACGTAAGTGCTTACTATCCTACAATCTCTGTACCTTTGTCCTTCAGTTGATACGAACCTAAAGGAGTTCAACTTCCAACCTTTTAAGAAGAACTCTTTATCCTTTATTACGGTTTGGTTTAAGACCGAAAACAGCACAAGCAGAAGCAAAGGGAGAAAGGAATACCTTGCAAGGCCAAAAAGGGAAAAGGATAAAGTTAAAAGGAGAGCTCCTGCAACGACGGGAAGAGAAAGCTCAGAGTGGACTACTGCAAACTTCGTATAGGAAAACGCTAGCTTACAACCCTTTATAAAGAGCTCTCCAAGAAACTGCGTTAAAGAGTTTATAAAGCTAAACTTAAAGAGTGTAATTTCTGAAAGGAAAGAGCTTATAAGGAAAGGGGTAAAAATTAAACCTACTAAAGGAGTCGTTATAAACGATAAAAGGTTCTGAGTTCCAAAAAGGTAAAAGATAACCGGAGAAGTAAAAAGGAGAGGAGCAACGGCAACTTTAACGCTCTTTTCTAGCTTACTCCCACCTCCATATACGCTAAGAAGAATCCCTCCTACGGCCAGAAAAGACAGAACGGCAGAAAGGTTAAACTTCCCAAACAGGAGAGAAACGAGGAAGACTACCCCTAAAAGGTAAAGGGGAGTTATTCTCCTAAAACTCTCTACCCCCAAAGATACCAAGAGAGTAAACAGGTAAGCCCTTACAACGGAAGAGGGAAGACCTGTTAAAGGGAGGAATGGAAGGAGTATAAGAGAAGATGTGGTGAGGGGCTTTGGGATTTTTATTAACTTAAGGAAAAAGGCTAGAGCTCCTATAACTATTCCAACGTGAAGGCCGGAGATTGCCAAAAAGTGATAAAGCCCCGAAAGGGAAAAGTAGCCCTTTAAAGAAGGAGGAATCTCGTACCTTACCCCTAAAGTAAGAGCTCCAACGACCGCAGAAATTGGGTAGTCAATATTACTCTCAATATCTTTGTATATCCGTGCCCTTAACCTGTCAAAGAAAACCCCTATCCCTTCTCCTTTTAATAGGAGCTCCCCTTCCTTATCTATATAGTCCCCTACCTCTACCCTATCGTCCCTTAGCTTTATAAACCTGTAATCTTTAGTAATAGCTACCCTATAGTTTTCCTTCTTCTCCTTTATCCAGGCTACTTGGTAAAGGCCGTCGTCAACCTTTGGCTGAGAAAGTAAGAAAAATAGGAAAAGGAAGATGGGAGCTCCAACTGCTAAATCCTTCCAGCTATACTCCCTTACATAAGCCACAAAAAACAAAACGGTAGCAACGACCAAATAAGGAAAATA
>JALSNF010000031.1 GCA_026987115.1 Desulfurobacteriaceae bacterium | reverse complement strand
TTAGTTTTGCCAAGTATATTCCGCCTCTAATTAAGTCCATCTTTTAACGTTCCTTCCAGTTCTTTTATTTCCTTTAGGTTTTCCGGGTCCTTTGCGAGTTCTTCTGCTGCGTCAAGGAGGTTTTTCAGCATCTCCTGTTTTTCAAGCTCTCTCTTGTAAAGAAGAAGAGCTCTTTTTACTACCGAGCTTTTAGGACTTTTGGTTTTTCTGGAAAGGTTTTCCAGAAGGTCAAAAAATTTGTCGTCCAGCTTAATCGTGTACGTTTTCAATAAGGTCCTCCGTTAAACTTTGTAAGTATTTTATTACTTAATAAGTAAATTAACAAGTTAATTTTAACGTCGTTTTTGATGGAGATTTTTTATGGTCTAAGGAGAGAGGATTTTAGAGGTGCTGTGCCACAAGGAGTTTTAAAAGTGGAAGCTCTCTAACAAATTAAAATTTGTTGTTGGAGGAGATGGTTTTAGCCAGTATAAGAGCTTTCTTTTAGGGGAAACTATAGGTGGTGGACAGACGTTTTTTGATGAAGAATTAGATGTCGTGTAAGCTTAATTTGAAGCTCTTGCGTTTCAACGGTTTCCTTTCTCAATAACCTCTTTTACAAATTCTTCTGGGACCTTGAGAACTTTGGCGATTTTTTCTACAGGTAGATTGAGTTCCTTGTAAAGGTTGAGAATGGCTTCCCTTTGAGCTTCCAACTTTCCTTTCTTAATTCCTCTCTCGAGTCCCTCTTGAAAGAATGGGTCTTGTTTTATCATCTCTTCGGTGATTGTAAGGGGCATTTTCCTTTCCTCCAATAAGCGTTTGAGCACCATCTTTAATTTAGGTCTGTATTGAAGGGCTGTTAACAGCTTCCTGATGTAGTCGGCTCTCTCTTTTTCCGGTAGTTTGAGGAGCTCCTTCATCAGCTCGTTAAAGTAGAGTTCTGGCTCTTCAACGTTGCACAGGACAGCAAGAATTTTGTCCTCCAGCTGAGAGCTCTCCATCAGCTCCTTACAGGAGAGTTCCTTAATGTCCCTTAGTTCATAGCTGAAGGAGAGGTTTTTCTCGTTTATAGAGTTCTTCATCCGTGGAGCTCCGTCTCCCACGTATAGGACCATCTGACGTATTTCCCTGTCTTGGTACTTCTGCATGAGAAGGATGCGGTATTCCAGCATTCGTAAAGGCATGTTCTTGTCGGGGTGGGTCTGGAGCTCCAGGTGGAAAATGGAGCTGTCCTCAAGCTCTACTACAAAGTCGGCTTTCCTCTCTTTTATGGTTGGAAAGGTGTTGTCCAGTATCTTGGTCCCTTTTTTACCGGTAAGGAGGTAGACGAACCTTTCCGGTATTTTCTGGAGAATATCCCTTAAAAGTACGTCCATTTTTTGCTGGCTCATGGGAGCTCCCTTTCCTGTTTGTGTGGTTAGTTTACAAGTTTTGTCGGTGAGGTAAGGGAGTATAGTCTATATTGAAACTGTGGTTTCAGTTGATTTTGTTGCCAGGAATTCCCTCTTTGACGTAATTTACTGGTAAGGTTCTGGGTTTTTGTGTCTGTGTGTATGGCGGTGCGTTCCGCCCGATTGGCTGCCGTAAGCAGCTGCTGGGTGTTTGTCCGTTCTACCAGCGGGTTGACAAGCCCAACAGGCAGGTTGATAGGCCTGCGAGTGAACGGACAGGGCGGTAGTCCGGCCTTAACTGGACTTTCGTAGTTCTTAACGCTTTAGGGGGTGGCGTGTTTTCTTTTTGGAAAAGGTTTTTTTCTTATTTGGTCGTAGGACTTTTGTTCCTTGTGTTTTCTTTCTATCTTTATTGGGTTTTTTTGTATCACAAAAAGGGAGCTCCTTGGATTGATTCTTTGTTGTGGTTTAGAAATTCTGGCTTTAGTTTTGTTCTCCGTTTCGGCTTGACGCTCGGCTTTCTTGCCTTTGCTGTAGGTATCTTTACTTCTGCTTTGTTTTTCTTGGGAGAGATAGAGGAGCTCTCCCGGTACGAGGAACTTAAGGAAAGGTCTAGGGAACTGGAAGATAGGGTTTCTTCTCTGTCTAAAGAGGAGAGGGAGTTACGGGAGAGAATTAAGACTCTGCGAGAAAGCGAGAGGAACCTTACGGTCTCTTTGGACGAGCTTAAGAAGAGGGCCGAAGTTCTGGGTAACGAGGTTCGTAAGTTAGAGGACAGAAGGAGGAAACTTGACTTTCTTGTTAAAGAAGCCGTTAGAAAGGGATATAAGGACGGTTATGAAAAAGCTTACGGAGGCGTTATTGAGGAGCTCCGGAGTTTAAGAGCTCAAAAGTCTGCTCTTGTAGAGCTTTTTAACAGTGAGAAGGAGCTCCGAGAAGTATTTAAGAGGGTTACTGGAAGAAAGTTACTTCAGTTTTTAAACGAGGCTAAGAAGAGATTTAAGGAGAGTTAACGGTGAAGGTTTTTGAGAGGGTTTTGAAGCTCTGTATTAACAAGAAGGTTGTTGTTAACTACGGTAGGTGTTCCAGCGGTAGAGGAGTTTGCAAGTGCCAAGTTGAGGGGTTTCTGTGGGCTTTTGACAATCTCTGCTTGGTCGTTGCCGTTCCTGATGGTAAGGGCGGTATAGACAGGCTTGTGGTTATTAAAAAGAGCGAGTTAGAGAGTATTGAGATAAGGGATAAGAGCTTGATTCTAGAATTCTTGGAACTCCTTTCCGGAGAGAGCGGTGGAGCTTGGGATTAAGAGGAACTCGGGGCTTACCTACGCCCTCAAGTATGCGGCTAAGCTTTTAAAGAAAGGTATAGGAATTTCAAAGCACTCTGTCTATAAGTCCATGGGAGGAAGGAGTCCTCTTATTCATTCCTACTCTACCTTTAACCGCTACATGGGGATAGCTAAGGAGTTTGTTAACTGGGCAAAAGAACAGGGGATAAACCGTCTTGATAAAGTTCAATACGACCACGTTAGAGACTTTCTCCTGTCAAAAGCCGAATACTGTTCAATGAAAACCCTGAAGGTTAACGCTTCTGCGCTTAAAAAGTTCTTTACCACTGTTGGTAGAACCGACATTTCAGAGCAGATAAAAAAGGACTATCAAGACATTTACTCTCAAGGTAGAAGTCCAAACAGGGCCTTAGCTTTTGCTCATCCTGAAAAGGTAATTTCTCTTTTAAAAGAGGACGTTCATAAGGTAGTGGCAGAGCTCCAGCTCCTGACAGGGGC
>JALSNF010000030.1 GCA_026987115.1 Desulfurobacteriaceae bacterium | reverse complement strand
TTAAAACCTCCTCTCCCCCGTAAACTGCCAGAACGTAGATTGCCTTTGCAAACATGTAGTCTCCAACTAAAACTGCAACGTCGTTTCCGAAAACTTCATTTGCAGAGGGTTTTCCTCTTCTAAGCTTTGCTCCGTCAACTATGTCGTCGTGCAAAAGGGTTGCCGTGTGCATGTACTCCATAACCGTTGCCACGGGAATTAGGCGGTTTAGGGGAGCTCTGCACAACTTCCCTGTAAGAATTGTAAGTCCGGGTCTTACCCTTTTTCCTCCGCTGTCTAAGATGTATCCTCCAACTTTTAAAACGAGCTCAACTTTACTGTCTAAGAGCTCCCTTGAGTACTCTTCGCACTTTAAGAGCTCTTCCCTTATAACTTCAAAAGGTTTAAAGATTTTCATTTAACACCTGACTACTTTATTGGAATGTCTCTACTTCCTGGCTTTACAAGTTCTATTTTACCCTCTTTGCACAGTGGACACTTTTCAGGTTCGTAAACGGGAACTTCAAGCCTCCACAAGGTTGTAAACGGAACTTCAAAGTTTACCTTCCCTCCGCTTCTATCAACTAAACTCCCTACGGCAACGACCTCTCCTCCGTTCTCCTTAACTACTTCAATTGTCTCTCTCGTAGATTTACCGGTAGTGATAACGTCCTCAACTACAACTGCCCTTTCTCCTTTTCCTATTTCAAAGCCTCTTCTTAAGGTCAGCTTACCGTTAACCCTCTCGGCAAATATACCCCTTACTTTTAGGTGTCTTGCAGTTTCGTAAGATACTATAATTCCACCTATTGCCGGGGCTATTACCAAGTCAAAGTCAACCTTTAGCTCTTTAATCCTGTTGGCAAGTTCCCTGCACAAAACTTCTGCGTATTGGGGATATTGAAGAACCTTTGCACATTGGAGGTAGTAAGGGCTGTGAAGACCACTTGAAAGGAGGAAGTGTCCCTCTAAAAAGGCGTCGGCTTTAAGGAAAATCTCTTTTATTTCGTCCTGAGTCAGCATTACTCCTCTCCTGTTTTTAATACTGGAGTTAAATTTTAATTTGCCCAAGAAAGCCTTTCAAGGAGTATGAAGATGGAAAGTCTAAAGGAAGTTGTTTTAAACCTCTCTCAAGGCATAAAGGAAGAGGTTGTAAGCTGGAGAAGGCACATTCACATGTACCCGGAGCTCTCAGGTCAGGAGTTTAAAACGGCCCGCTTTGTAGCTGAAAAGCTGAGGGAGTTTGGCGTTGACCAGGTAGTAGAAGGCTTTAAAGGCTCAACTGCAGTTGTTGGTCTGATTAAGGGAAGAGGAGAAAAGACGGTAGCTTTAAGGGCAGACATGGACGCCTTACCTACCGTTGAGAAGACAGGTAAAGCTTACGCTTCAAGGATTGAAGGAGTTATGCACTCTTGCGGCCACGATGCCCACACTGCAATTTTGCTGGGAGCTGCTAAAGTCTTGTGCCAGCTTAGAGATTACCTAAAGGGCAATGTTAAGCTGATATTTCAACCTTGCGAGGAGAGGAACGACTGTAAAGGGGCAAAGTGGCTCGTTGAAAACGGAGTTCTGGAAGAGCCTAAAGTCTCTGTTATTTTCGGTCTTCACGTTTTCCCGGAGCTCCCAGTCGGTTTTGTTGGGACAAAGCCGGGAGCTCTCCTTGCCTCTTCCGACGTTTTTAGGATTAAAATCCTCGGTAAAAGCACCCACGCCTCCCGTCCTCACCTTGGAATAGACCCGGTCCTTATGGCTGCTCAAGCTGTTAACACCCTTCACCACATAGTAAGCAGGTACGTTGACCCTCTAGAGCCTGCAGTTTTAACCATAGGCAAAATAGAGGGAGGTTTTGCAGAAAACGTAATCCCTGACGAAGTTTCCCTTGAAGGGACTATAAGGACTTTAAATAACGAGGTTAGAGAGAGAATACCTAAACTCATAGAAAAGGCCCTTTGGGGGATAACTACCGCTTACGGAGGAGCCTTTAAGTTTCACTTTGAGGAAGGAACTCCTCCCTTAATTAACGATAAAGAAACCACAGAGTTTGTTTTAAGGGAAACGGGGGAGCTCTTAGGAGAAGATAAAGTAGTAGTTCTTGAAAAGCCCACTATGGGAGGAGAAGACTTCTCCGTTTACCTTCAGCGCGTCCCGGGAGTTTTCATAAGGCTTGGAGTGAGAAACGAGGAAAAAGGAATTACCTATCCCCTCCACAACTCAAAGTTTGACATAGACGAAGATGCCCTGCCTGTTGGAGTTGCAGTTGAAAGCTACTTGGCTTTACGCTGGTTAATTGAAAACGGTTCTCAATAAGTATAAAATTTAAAAAAGAGCCGCGGGGGTGGAGCAGGGCTCCTGAGACCTGCCCTAATCGGGCAGGAACCCCTGGAACCTGAACCGGGTAATGCCGGCGTAGGGAGCGGCAAGAGTTCTTACTCTTTCCCTCCTTGCACCTCCCGTCGGTTTACAAAACCACTCAACAGGAGGAAAAAGTGGAGAGTTTAAGCGAAATCGTAATTTCCGAGGCGATAATCTCCTCTTTTATGGAGAAATTAAAGTCCCACCTTGATAACGACGTTGCGATAGTTGGAGGAGGACCTTCAGGCCTTGTTGCCGCCTACTACCTTGCAAAAGAAGGGTTTAAAGTAGCCCTTTTTGAGAGGAAGCTTTCCGTAGGCGGCGGAATGTGGGCTGGAGCTATGTTCTTTAACGAGATAGTTGTTCAAGAGATGGGCAAGGAAATCCTTGAAGAGTTTGGCGTAAACTACAGAGAGTTCAAGCCCGGCTACTATACTGCAGATGCCGTTGAGGCAACTACTACCATAGCCTCTAAGGCCGTTAAGGCAGGGGCTACAATTTTTAACGGCGTAAGCGTAGAAGATGTGGTTCTTAAGAAAGTTGGCGGAGATTACAGAGTTTGCGGTTTAGTTATCAACTGGAGTTGCGTAGAGCTGAACCGCCTCATGGTTGACCCGCTGGTTATAACTTCTCGCTTCGTAGTTGACGCTACAGGCCACGACGCAACCGTAGTTTCAACACTTCAAAAGAAAGCAGGGATAAAGCTTAACACGGAAACGGGGTGCGTAGTTGGGGAAAAGCCTCTGTGGGCTTCTGTAGGAGAGGAGGATACCGTAAAAAACAGTAAAGAGGTCTTCCCGGGGATTTACGTTAGCGGAATGGCTG
>JALSNF010000029.1 GCA_026987115.1 Desulfurobacteriaceae bacterium | reverse complement strand
TAGCCCTTCTTGAGAGGAAAGACTCTATACAGTGGGTTAAGGCATCAACTCCCGAGTTGACGGTTATTTCCCTCGGCATTGAGAGGGTTAAGTAAGGGTCAACTACTGCAAGCTTTGGAAAGAGGAAGCGAGATATGAGGGGAGCCTTTTTCATCCTTTCTCTGTCAGTTAAAACGGCGTAAGGGGTGACCTCAGAGCCTGAGCCGGCAGTTGTAGGAACTGCAACTAGAGGCACTCCTTCCTCTTTAAAAGCTTCAGGAACCCCTATAAAGTCCCTTATGTTGCCTTCGTTTTTCAAAAGAACGCTTACAGTCTTTGCAACGTCTAAAGGACTTCCTCCTCCTACTGCAACTACCATAGTTGGAGAGAACTTTTCTACCTCTTTTAAAACTCTTAAGGCACACTCAATTGTAGGTTCCCTTTCAACCTCGCTGAATATCTTTACTTCTCCTTCAAGTTGTCCTTCAATTTCCTTAACGTATCCGTTGGAAACTGCCGATGGGGAGCATATTACTGCTACCCTTTCCTCGCTTAAGTTTAAGTTTCTTACCTCTTCTCCTAACTTTTTAAGGCTTCCGGTTCCAAAGATTACCTTTGTAGGTAAGAAGAACCTTTCAAAGGGCATCACAACCTCCGATTGTTTAATCTTATGATACACTAATTACAACTTTCCTTTTGGGGAGAAGATGGAAATTGCCAAGTTCCATAGAATGTGTCCAAACTGCGGGAAAATAATATCTGACGAGAGGTTAAAGAAGGGTCTTCCTTGCTGTAGGTGTTTAAAGGAGGAGATAGACTTTACCGAAAGGGTTGAAATCTGTAAGGCTTTAGGTAAAAAGCTTGAGAAGTTTAATGAATTGTGCCAGCTTGACCAGTTCGTTAAGGACTTTGTTTCCTATTTTAAGGAAAAAACCGGTTTTACTCCTTGGTCTTTACAGGTAATGTGGACCAAGAGAGTTGCCCTTAAAAAGTCCTTTACTATGATTGCACCTACGGGGGTTGGGAAAACTACTTGGGGACTTTTAACTTCTGCCTTCCTTAAGGGAAAGGTTTATATCTTGGTTCCTACAAAGCTCCTCGTCCTTCAAACTTACGAGCGTTTAACGAGATTGACAGACAAAAAAGTCCTTGCTTATACTGGCAAAAAGAGTCAAAAAGAGTCTATAAAAGCAGGCGACTTTGAGGTTCTCATAACGACTACCAACTTCCTTTACAGGAACTATGACATTATCCCTAAGCCTTTTAACTTTGTCTTTGTTGACGACGTTGACTCCCTTTTAAAGAGCGCAAAGAACGTTGACAAGGTTATCTCCCTTTTGGGTTTTACTGAAAAGGATATTGATGTTGCTTTAAAGGTTCTTGATATAAAGTCAAGGATTGCCTCCTTAAAGGGTAAGGTTCCCGAATACCTCTTGAAAAGGTTAAAGAGGCTTGAGGGCTACTTGCAGAAAAGGAGGGAGGAGGTAAAGAATGTCTTAGTTGTCTCTTCTGCTACTTCTCAGCCCCGCTCTAGGAGAGTTAAGCTTTTTAGGGAGCTCTTAGGTTTTGAGGTGGGTAAGTCTGCAGCTGCTCTTAGGAACGTTGAAGATGTCCTCCTTTATACCCAAAAGGACTTCTTATCTGAGGCTTGTCAGTTAATAAAGAGGTATGGTAAGGGAGTTTTCGTCTTTATCTCTGGGGATATGGGCAGGGAGTTTGTGGATACTGTTGTTGAGAGGCTAAACTCCTTTGGGATTCCTGCCCTTTCCTACGAGGACTTTACCCCTCAGGAGCAGGAAAAGTTCCTAAAAGGGGAAGTGTGGGCAGTTGTAGGTATTGCAAGTTATAGAAACCCCCTTGCAAGGGGAATAGACCTACCCCAAGCTGTTAGGTATGCTCTTTTCCTTGGCGTTCCTAAAATGGAGTTTTCAGTTAAGTTAACCCTTTCCCCTGTTAAGCTTTTTGGTATGCTACTTGTTTTAAGGGAGCTCTTTGACCAGAGCGAGCTCCCCAAGGTAATCTCCTACATGAACTACTTAAAGAGGTATCTAACTTTAAAAGAGGAGCTCTTAGATAAGTACCCTCGCATAAAGGAAAAACTCTTAGAGATAAAAGATTTCCTGGAAGAAAAACTTTCAAGGGAAGACTTCCTTAAGAAGATAAGAGAGTCTGAGAGCGTAATACTTAAAGAGAAAGGCGGGGAGCTCTTTGTTGTTGTAGGCGACGCCGCAGGATATGTTCAGGCTTCAGGGAGGACATCCCGTATGTTTGCAGGGGGGCTAACAAAGGGAGTTAGCCTCATGTTGGTTGACGACCTAAAGGCCCTCAATTCCTTAAGGAAGAGACTATTGATTTTCTTGGAAGACGTAAACTTTAAGGTCCTTGACTACGATAGGGGAAGAGAGCTCTCAGAGAAATTCGGCTTTGAGCTCATAAAAGAGAAGGACCTTGAAAGAGTATTTAAAGTTGTTGATAAAGACAGGGAAAGGGTTAGGAAAATCCTCTCGGGGGAAATACCGAAGGAGACGAAAGACCTCGTTAAAACGGCCTTGGTTGTAGTTGAATCTCCCAACAAAGCAAGGACCATTGCCTCCTTCTTTGGAAAGCCTGTTAGGAGGAGAGTTAAAGAGGTTGACGCTTACGAGATAAACATTGGAGATAAACTCCTTCTCTTAACCGCTTCAAAGGGGCACGTCTTTGACCTTACCGTTAGGGACGGCGTGTGGGGGGTTGAAGAGGAGGAAGGGCGTTTTATACCAGTTTACGACACCATTAAGTACTGTACCAAGTGCAACGAGCAGACTACCGAGCCCTACTGCTCAAAGTGTGAAGGCAGGCCCGATGTAGATAAGTTCTCTATTGTGTCAGCCTTAAGGGAGCTTGCCCTTGAAATAGATGAGGTTTACATAGCAAGCGACCCAGATACAGAGGGAGAGAAGATAGGCTGGGACGTGGGAACCGTTTTAGTCCCCTACCAGAGGAAACTTAAGAGAATGGAATTTCACGAGATAACAAAGTGGGCTTTCCTTGAAGCGCTCCAGGAGCCTAGAGAAGTTGACGAAGACCTAGTTAAGGCTCAAATAGTTAGAAGGGTTGCTGATAGGTGGGTAGGTTTTTCTCTCAGCCAAAACTTGTGGAAAGTATTTAAAAAGAACTGGTTGTCTGCCGGAAGGGTTCAAACTCCCGTTTTAGGTTGGGTTATTGAGCGTTTTAACGAAAGTAGAGAGAAGATAGGTCTTTTAACGATTAATACCCAAGTGGGAACTTTCTCCTTTAAGCTTGAGGGCCTGAACCAATTTAACAGGTTGCACCCTGACAAACTTAAGGTAAAAGTTGTTTCCGTTAAAGAAGTTGAAAAGAACCCTAAACCCCCATTTAACACCGGGGAGCTCTTAAAAGAGGCTTCTGACAAACTAAAACTCTCTGCAGATAGGGTTATGGAAATTGCCCAAGACCTTTTTGAGAGTGGCTTTATAACTTACCACAGGACAGACTCAACGAGGGTTTCAACAGCCGGTATGGGAGTTGCTAAAGAGTACATATCTGAGAAGTTTGGGCTAGAATTTGTAAAACTGAGACCTTGGGGAAGTGGAGGAGCTCACGAGTGTATAAGACCTACGAGGCCTTTAGATGTTGATAGCTTAAGAACCATGGTCTCAGTTTCAGGTTCAACGGTAAGGATGTCTCAAGAGCACTTTAAGGTTTACGACCTCATATTCCGCAGGTTTATAGCATCTCAAATGGTTCCGGTAGTTGTTGAGGAGGCAGAGCTCCTTTTAAAACTCCTTCCTTTTGACTTGGAAGAGAGAGAGAGCTTTATTACTAAAGTTTTGCGGGACGGTTGGAATTTGGTTGTTCCTTTACAAGTGAGAGAGCTCCCACTAAAATTAGAACAAGGAGAGACCTTCTACTTTGACGTTCTTTCCTACTCAAAGAGAAAGGTTCCAAAGGTTCATCCCTTTACCCAAGGGGAACTCGTTGAGGAAATGAGGAAAAGGGGAATAGGAAGACCCTCAACTTACGCTAAGATAGTTCAGACCCTCTTAGATAGGAAATACGTTGTAGAAAGGGGAAGGCACTTATACCCTACAAAGCTTGGAATTCAGGTTTACACTTACCTTACCGAAAACTTCCCTGACTACACATCTGAAGAGTTTACGAGGAAGTTGGAAGAGCTTATGGATAAGGTGGAAAAGGGAGAAGCTGACTATCAGGAGATTATTAAGAGCTTAAAACCTGTTTTACAGTTTGCTAAAGTTGACCCTAAGCAGTTAATAGGGGATTAAATTAAAACTTTTCGGGGGAGGAGCTTTCCTTCCCTTACTTCTCCAACTCCTAAAAACTTCCCTCCTTTGACTACGCTGTAAAGTCCCTCTTCTTTTCCCTTAACGGTTATCCTTTTCCCTTGTTTAAACTCTTCCTCATCCTCAATTTCCAGTATGGGAAAGTCTAAAACCTCTTGAGGTTTTAACAAAAACTTCTCTACTCCTTTTTCTCTTATCTCTTCAAGTGTTGTTGCTTTCTCAATACCTATCTTTCCAACTTTTGTCCTTTTAAGCTCCTCAACTACGGCACTGCAGTTTAATTTCTTTCCAATGTCGTGAACTAAGGAACGGATATAAGTTCCCGAAGAACAGCACACTTTCAGCGTGAAGCTTGGATAGTTAAACTCTAGAAGTTCAAGTAAGTAAATTTTAACTCTCCTTTTTGGGAGCTCCACCTCCTTACCTTGACGGGCAAGCTCGTAAGCTCTTTTCCCCTTAACCCTAACTGCAGAAAAGGGAGGGGGTACTTGAGCTATTTCTCCCTTAAAGTCCTTTAAAGCTTCTGTAAACTCTTCCTTGCCTATTTCCCTACACTTAACCTCTTTTACCTCTCCGTCAACATCGTAAGTGTTGGAAGTTAAACCAAACCTTCCCTTTACAACATAACACTTATCCTTTTTAATTAAATATTGAGATAGCCTAGTTGCCTTACCAATTGCCAGTATTAAAACTCCAGTAGCTAGAGGGTCTAAAGTGCCAGTGTGGCCAACTTTAACCCCTTTAGGTAGGAGCTCCCTAACCTTCTCAACTACCCTGTGGGAAGTCAAATCTTTAGGTTTATTAACCACCAGAAAGCCGCTTATCACTTATTAATCCCGTAGCTTTCCCCTTTAGTGTTTACTAGGGTAGGAGTTATAAATATGAGGAGTTCAGACTTGTTAACGGTAGTTTTCTGACTCTTGAAGAGCCATCCAAGTAGCGGAATCCTTGATAAAATGGGAACCCCAGTCTTTGAAACCGACTTATCCTTCTCGTAAATTCCTCCTATAACTACTGTGCTCCCATTGTCCACTATTACTTCAGACTTAACATTTCTTGTATTTATTGCCGGCTCGTTGTTTCCAGTTATTGCAACGTAGTCGTAGTTTGGAGAGTCCTTCCTTACCTCAAGGTCTAGGATTATCTTGTTATTCCTCGTAATGTGTGGTTTTACTTTTAGTATTAAAGACGCTTTCTTAAAGGCAATTTGGTAGCTTGTTGCTCCTCCGGCAGCTACAGTTGATTCCCTGTAAGGTATTTCTATACCTTGCTCTATGGTCGCTTCTTGGTTGTCAAGGGTTAAGACTTTTGGAGAAGAAATTGTCTGAGCATCTCCGTTTAGTTCAAGGGCTTTAAGGGCCAATTCTACTCTGAACGTTTGACTCTTGTTTAGTATTCCAACTGCCAAGGTGTTATCCATTACAGGTAAGTTTAAAACCTTTCCTATGTTATTTGGATTAATTAACGGAGAATAGCCTTCAGTGTTAAAACCATAGCTTGAAGCTATGTAGCTTGAAGGGGGAGCTCCCATATAGTTTGCAAGGCTTACAAACCAAGTAAAGCCTAAGTCTTTCTCTGCTTTTGAGCTTATCTGAACTATTTTAGCCTTTACTAATACCTCTTTTAAAGGTATGTCTAGCTTCTTAACCAACTTAATTATCTCTTGGTAGTCGGAAGGAGTGAGCTTAAGTATTAGAGAGTTAGTGTCTTTGTTGTAAGTTATGACCTCTCTACTGTCTTTTCCTATAAATTTCTTTATGTCCTTGACTATATCTTCAGCTTTTGCGTAGTTTAGGGGAACTACATAAGTGTTTATAGGTTCTAACTTTTTCTCTAAAAGCATTTTCCTTTTAGGTAAAATCCTGTAATAGTAGGGAGTTTTTATGTAGGTTAAGTTTAAAGGTTCAAGGACGGCCTTTAGGGCATCCTCCCAGTAAACTGGGTTTTTAAAGTCAATGTTTACTTTTCCCTTTACTTCTGGGTCAAATACTACATTTATTCCAGCAACGTTTGCTATTGCTTTTACTACTGAACGAACGTCTGCGTTTGTAAAGTGGAGTGCTAACTTTTGTCCTCTTTTCTCGCCTTTTAAAGCAGTTTCTCTGTTATTAGTTTTCTTCCCGTAGAGGGTTATAAGAACGGTTCCTCCTTTATTCTCTACTTCTGTGGCTACTACTGTGTCTGAAAGGGAAAGTTTTAATAGACCTCCATTTTCTCCATTTGTAATCTCTACTCTCTTTAAGAGGGAATCCATAAGTTTTTCATTTTTTTCCTTGAAGAGTACGTTGGGAACTTTAATAATAAGCTCTTTACCCCTCTTTTCGTACTCTGGGGAAGAGTTTTTAGGAAGCTCAATTACTACCTCTTCTCCGGAAATTGTCTTTATTACACTAACTTTTGGTTCAAGCCTTTTGCCTTTGTAAACTATAAACTTTAAAAGGGAGCTGTTTCTCTCTATTTTTAGCGTTCCCGGTTTTTTAAGCTCTATTTTAAGTAGAGCTCCCCTATTTACCGGTTTTAAAGAGACATTCTTTATAAAGTTCCCTCTACTTCCTGCTGTATATTCCTTTGTAAGTTTACAGTTGTTAAGTAGTATTTCTATCTCTTTCTCTGTTTCCCTCTGGATATTAACATTGCACTTTCCACTTTTCCTTACATCAGCTTCAAAAAAAGTATTTAAAGGAGAACTCCCTTTTATATAAATGAAATTTGCGTCCTCTATAGTTCCTCCGTATGAAGCGACGGGGAGTAATATGAGACCTGTTAACAGAAGCTTTCTCATTTCTAACTTCCTCCCTTTTCAATTTCAAGGGCTATCTTCCTTACTATTAGCCTTTTCCCTCTTTTTAAGTATTCTGTCAGTATAATTTCAGATGAGGTTATTTTAGCCACCTTTTCGTTCTCAGATACGGCATCTCCCTCTTTTAAAAAGTAAGTTTCTCCCGTTTCTGGGTCTAAAAGAACTACGGTGAAATTATTTCCTTCTTTAATAACACCTTGAATGCTTAACTTCTCAAGTGGAACTGGAATTTTTGGCTTAAAGAGTTTAGGCACAGTTATCGTTTCCTTTCCCTCCCCTTTAGACTGTAGTTTCTTCTCAATTTCGTATATAGGATTTCTAAAAGGGTCTATATAGTCTGAACACAAAGCCGTTGAAGTTGCAATAATAGTGATAGCAAGTGCTAATGAAGCCTTTTTCATCAGCTACCTCTTTAAAGTAAAAGCTTTTACGTCAAGTCTTACTTTTACGGTATCCTTGTAATTTCTATCCCTTTCTACTTCACTTAAGGGTAGTGCTCTAACTTCTATTGTTCCAAAATTTATAATCCTGTTAGCCTGAGAAAGCTTTTCGCACCATTTAACAAAATCAGGGTAGTTTCCTTTAAGTTCCACTTTGTAAGGGTATTCTCTATAGTACTTCTTGTCTCTTGGTTCCATCCTCTTTATGGAGAGAATCTCCATACCGCTGTCGGCATCTGTAATTGACTTTATTATCTGGCTTACTTCTTCCTTGCCCGTAGGTAGTTTTAACTCTACTTGTGCGATTTCTTCTCTAAGTTTTGCTATCTCTTTCTCTAGTGCCTTTTTCCTCTCTTCAACTATTTGTAGTTTGCTAACTAAGAGCTTAAGTCTCGCTACTTCTCTCTCTTTCTTTAAGAGAGTTTCGTTTAGGGGCTTTATTTTTATGTAGTAAAGGATAGCAAAAAGCAGTATTCCTAGAACAGTTATTACTGTCCACTTTTGCCACCTTGATAAGTTTAACCATCTTTCGTATAGGTTAACGAGGAATTCCATCTTTCCTCTCCGCTTTAAACTTAAAGGTGTAGTACTTTACTTTAAGGTTTTTAATGTTTTTCTCTACTTCTTTTATTTCTTTAAAGAGAACTTTTCCGATGTTTTCTTCTACGCTTTTCAGGAAGATAGGGAACTTTTCCACTTTCCATATATTGCCAATTGTTTTTACAGAATTTGAGGTTAGTTTTACTTCTTTTAGCCATACTCCTTTCATGTATTCCTTTTGGAGGAAGAAATATAGTGGTTTAGGAACTTTTCTTCTTCTATCTAGCTCTGATACTACGGCAAGTTTTTCTTTTAGCTTATTTCGCTTAATTCTTAATGACCTTAATAACCTTTGAATGTTTTGAAGTCTGTATTTTTCTCGGTTAAGCTTAGCTATTTCTGCATTTACTTTATTAATTTTTTTCTCCGTTTGGGTTTTTATAAGCAGAAAGGCCGAAATTGTAATCAGTAAAACTACCACAAGGAATATTAAATCTTCTCTTAAGTATTTCTTTATCCTTGATTCTCTTGTTTCTGCAAAGTTAAACCTTAGCATTTTCGTCACCCTTTTTCCTTATGCTTAATCCTGTTGCAACTGCAAGTTCTTCATGTCCTTCTAAACCTGAGAAATGTAAAGGATATCCCCTTTTTACTTTAAGGTTTATTAGGGATGCAAACATTTCTTCTATTCCGTTTAGCTTACTCGTTCCTCCGTAAAGGAGTATTTCTTCAATATTTAAGTTGAACCTGTCTTTAAAACTTTCAATAGTCCAAAGAGTTTCTGTAGATATTCTATTTAAGAAGCTGTAGATTATATCCTTTAGTTTGTTATTTTCTGACATTTTGAAGTTTGCTTTTAGTTTTTCAGCTTCTTCCTGCGTAAGCATGAATTCTTTTTGAATGTTTTCTGTTAGGTTATCTCCTCCAAATTCAACATTTCTTGTTATGTATGGATACCCTCCAAAGCTTATAGTGATTTTTGTAAAGGTTGCTCCTATATCTATTAAACAAACAGGGACTGCAACGTTTTGAGGGTTATTAAGGTAGTACTGGTTATTTAAGGCCGCAGGTTCAATGTCTATTACCACAGGCTCTATTTTTATTCGTTTTAGTAGTTTTTTCCTCTCTTCTATTACCTCGTTTTTAATGGCAGCTATTGCTATATCTACATGTCTCTTCTCTATGGATATAGGTAGAATGCGGTAATCTACTTTTATTTTTGAAAACTCTTCCGCTTGGATTATGCTTTTTATATAGTCACTTACCGCTTCTTCAGGGTCTTTAGATTTAGGAACGCTGATTACGCTGTAAAAACAGCTGTGGAGGGGAATGTGGATTTGCGCTTTTCTGTCTTTTATTTTTAATTCTTCTAGGAGCTCCCTTAAAGTGTTAGTAATCTCTATTTCGTCAACTATCTCTGCTCCTGCAAAAGCTTGCTCTTTGTAAGGTTTTACCCCAAATTTCTTTAGGGTATATCTTTTCCCCTTTTTCTCGGATTGGACGACTTTAACTGAGGAAGTTCCTATGTCAATTCCCGGGTGTAGATAGTTATTTCCCTTTACCAACTTTTCAAGCCAGCTCATCTTACCCTCTTATACGGGCTTAATTGTGCTTATACTCACTATTGGTAATAGTAAAGCATAGACTATAAAGCCTATTATCAGACCTACTATTAGCATAGTAGCAGGTTCAATTAGCGAAGTCAAACCTTTTATTTTAAACTCAAATTCACCTTTTAAGTAATTTGAACTTTTTATGCACATTTCCCCCAGATTCCCTGCCCTTTCTCCTGCTTTGACAAGCTGAATTACAACTTTGGGTATCTCTTCTATTTTATCAAATTCCCTGTAAAGTTCTATTCCCTTTTCCACTTTTTTGATAGTTTCCCCTAATTTGTTTTTTAAATAGGTATTTCTGATGGTTAATCTTGAAGTTTCTATGGCTTCAATTAAGGGTACTCCCGACTTAAGGAGTCTTCCCAAGGTTTCAAAGAACTTTTGGAGTTCAGCAAAAGCAATCAGCTTGCCTATTATTGGTAGCTTTAGTTTAAATTTGTCAAAGGTTTCCCTTTTTTCCTTGTAGAAAACAGCTCCGATTATACTTAATACTGTTAAAATGATAGAGATTAAAAAGTAGTGGTTTAAAACTAATTTGCTTAATGAGATTACGATTTTCGTGCTTAAAGGTAATGCCAGTTTTGCGCTTTTGTATATTTTAACTATTTTGGGAACCACTGCAGTGAGCATGAATATAACTACCCCTAAGGCCGTTATTAAGAGGACCGACGGGTATATTAGGACCTGAATTAGCTTTCCTTTTATTTCTTCCTTTTGCTCAATTATCCTACTTGCAGTTTCAAGACTTTCAGGCAGTAAAGAGGACTTTTCTCCGGCTTTTATTAAGGCTAAAACTGTTTCGTCCTTTACGCCTGCTTCTTTTAACGCTGTATGAAGGGAATTTCCCTCTCTTAGTCCTTCTAGAACCTTCTTGAGGAAGACTTTAATCTCTTTAGATTCTTCTGATTCAGAAAAGGAGTCAATTGCTTCAGTAATCGGTATTCCTGCCTTTAGGAGGGTTGAGAGGGTTCTAAAGAGTACTATTAGTTCACTTTCGCTTATTCCCTTCTTTAGTAAGGGAAGTTTTAGCTCGTCTCTCTTTTCTACCCTTTTCTCTTCGGTTATCTCGTAAGGGAATATCCCGAGCTTTTTAAGCTTTTTGTAAGCAACAGTTTTGCTCGGGGCTTCTATTATCCCTTTTCTCTCTTTTCCCTCTTTGTCTATTCCTGTGTAAGAGAATATTCCCATTAGTCCCTTGCTACCCTCAAGACTTCTTCAGGCGTAGTAATCCCCATTGCTACTTTTAGGGCTCCGTCCATTTTTAAAGTCTTCATGCCTTTTTCTACTGCCTTTTTCTTGATTTCGGAGCTCTCTTTACCCTGAAGAATCAACTTTTTAATTTCTTCATCTATGGGAAGAATTTCGTAAATAGCCGTTCTACCTAAATAACCTGTTCCTAAACAGTGCTCGCACCCTTTGCCTTTAAAGAACTTTCCTTCAAAGTTCTCAAGTCCAATTTCCCTCCTTTCCTCTAAGCTAGGTGAGTATTCCTCTTTACAGTATGGACATACTTTCCTTACAAGCCTTTGAGCTATTACTCCTATTACAGATGAAGTAACTAAGAAAGGTTCAATTCCCATATCGGTTAACCTGATTACTGAAGAAGGAGCGTCGTTTGTGTGTAAAGTTGAAAAGACCAAGTGTCCCGTTAAGGCTGCCTGAATGGCTATCTCTGCCGTTTCCCTGTCTCTAATCTCCCCTACCATTATTACGTCTGGGTCTTGTCTTAGTATGCTCCTTAAAGCACTTGCAAAGGTCAAACCGATTTCGTGTTTTACTTGAACCTGTGATATGCCGTTTAGTTGGTACTCTACCGGGTCTTCAACGGTTATTATGTTTATCTCCTCTTTATTAATTTCCGAAAGAGCAGCGTAAAGGGTGGTTGTTTTACCTGAGCCTGTAGGACCTGTAACGAGCACTATTCCGTGGGGGGAGCTTATAAGCTTTTTGAATTTCCTGTAGTCTTCAGGAAGTAATCCGAGTTCCTTTGTTGAGTACAGTATGCTCTCTTTCATTAAGAGCCTTAAAACTACCCTTTCACCAAAGTAAGTAGGTAGTGTTGAAACCCTTATGTCTATCTCTTTTCCTCCTGCCTTTACCATTATCCTTCCGTCTTGAGGTAGCCTCTTTTCTGCAATGTCAAGGTTTGCCATTATCTTTAGCCTTGAAATTACCGTTGGTATTTTCTGTTTCGGTATTTCCTTTACTGTTTTTAAGACCCCGTCAACCCTTAACCTTACCCTCATTCTGTCTTTAAAGGGCTCAAAGTGTATGTCGCTTGCCTTTACCCTTATGGCTAAAGTCAGGAGTTGGTTTATAAGCTGTACAACTGGAGCTTCCTCTTGGGAGGTAAGTATGTCTTCTACTTTCTCCTCTGGTTTTACTTCTTCTTCTTTTTCTTCCTCTTCGGTGATTAGACGGTTGATAGCATCGTAAGAGGCTACTTTTACCTCAAGAGGTTTCCCTAAAAACCACTCTACTTTTTTAAGGGCTTGTAAGTTAAAAGGGTTGTCTGTTATTACCACTACTTTGCCATTTTCTTCTTTTAAGGGAATTAGTCTTTCTTTCTTTAAGAGCTGGGAAGGGAGCTTTGCCAGTAGCTCTTGGTCAACTTCAGGGATGTTTTCTAGTAGTTCTAATCCTATTTCTTTAAAGGCTTCCTTTGTTTCTTTAAGGCCCCACTTTAAAAGGCCGGTTGCCTCTTTAAAACTCCTGAGTTCTTGCTCTGGCAGAAGTCCCTTCTCTTGAAGGAGCTTTATAAATTCCTTTTCACTTAAGCTCTTTAACATTTACTTTTATCCCTTCGTCCATTTCAAATTTGCCAAAGTTCTTAATATCTGAAAATACTCCTTTCCTTGACCTTTTTATCTCAAGTAGGTTTTCTCTGTACTCGTTAATTTTGGAAAGCGTAAGTTGGTTTTCTTGGGAGACATTCCTGACAATTCGCGGGGTTATAAATACCAGTAAGTTTGTTCTCTCTATTTGGTGTCCAGTTTTCTTAAAAAGGTTTCCAACTATTGGAATGTTTCCTAGAATCGGTACTTTTTCAACTGTGGTTAGCCTCTTTTTCTTTATTAAGCCTCCTATTACGAGGGTTTGCCCGTCTTTAACGTCAACTGTCGTTCTTGCTTCTCTCTTTGAGGTTATGGGAGCTGTTTGGTCGGCGTTTGCATAGCCTACGATGTCTTCAACTTTTTCATAAACTTTGAGTCTTATCTCTCCGGAAGCCGTGATGTGAGGCGTTATCTTTAAGACTATTCCTACGTCTTTATAATCGTAAGAGATTACAGGGTTGTTGTTTGTGTCATACTTTACGCCGGTAGAGTATGGAATCACTTTTGATATGTTTATCTCTGCCTCTTCGTTGTCAAGGGTTAATATCTGTGGAGTCGCAATTACGTTGACTCCTCCTTCTTTGGCGTAGGCGTTAAGTAGAAGTCCTATGTCTGGTATCCCGTTTCTCCACTTTGCTATTCCAAGGAGCAGGCCCGGAGAGGCAGAGGGATATCCTGGCTGGAGGGGAAGGCTTCCGTAGAGACTACCCCCAAAGGGAACGTAATTTCCCCTTGAGAGGAACTTCCACTCTACTCCCATTTGGAGGAGCTTGTCCATGGACATTTCAACTATTTGAACTTCAACGAACACTTGTGGCCTTTTTACGTCTATGCTTTTGATTACCTCTTTAACTACTCTAAAGTCTTCAGGGTTTGCAAGGATTATTAAGGAGTTGCTCCCTTTATCTGCAACTACTTTAACCTCTCCTGTAAGGCCGTAGCTCCTTCTCCCGCTTCCTTTAAAGAGGTTGTTTAACACTTTTGCCAGGTCTTCTGCAAAGGCGTAGTTCAGTTTTACTATGTGAATGTTTCCTTGGGTAGTTTTTATGGGTCTATCTAGTTTCTCTATTAGAGAGTTTACCCTGCTTATTATTCTTGGAGTTGCTACAAGGTAGAGTGTGTTTGTCCTGTTGTCTGCAACTATGTGGAAGTATTCTCTACCTGGGATGGGAAAGGTTCTTTCTATGTCGTAGGCAAAGCTCTTTTCAAGTATGGCTTGAAGGAGTTTTTTTACCTCTTCTGGCTTAGCGTTTTTAAGTTGGTAGGTTGCTATTTGGAAGTGGAGGGGAGCTCTGTCTAACCTGTTTAGCACTGTTATTAGTTTGTGGACGTTTTTCTCTTTGTCGGTTATGACAATTGCGTTTAGTTCCCTTAAGGTGCTTATCCTTCCTATGTTTGAAGTCATGTTCCTTAGCATATTTTGAATTGCCGTTATCGTGATGTGCTTTGGTATGTATATGTAGGTTATTATCCTGTCCCCTCCGTCAACTTTTCCCCTTGCTACCGTTGCAGATTCCCTGGTAGCTTCTCTGCTCCTTACTATCTTGGCGTAGTTTCCGTAGTCAACTATCTGGTATCCCAGCTCGTCTAAGGCTGCAACGAAGAGGTCGTAGAGCTCCCTTTTGGGTATGGGTTTCGGGGAGACTATTGTTATTTTTCCTCGCAGGTTTGGCGGTATTACTATGTCTTTACCTGTTGCCGTGCTTACTATCTTGGTAAAGTCCTTTATGTCAACGTTTTCAAAGTTGACCTGAACCGATGTTGCCTCTTGTGGTTTAGCAGTTTGAGGGGCTAAGGTTAAAAGGCTTATTGTTAAAAGGGCAAGGGGCAATTTCCTCATGTTCAGCTCTCCCTCTGCAAGGTATTTGATAATTTTACCTAAAAGCCTATTCCAGGTCGTAGTGGAGTTTAACTTCTCTTCCCCTCCTTAAAACTGTAATCGTTATTGAGTCTGAGCTTTTTAGCTTTTCAAAGGCGGCAAAGGAGTCTTCAGGGCTCTTTATGTGGACGTCGTTTATTGAAACTATTACGTCTCCGGGCCTTATCCCGAGCTTGTATATGAAGCTTCTAGGGTTTACGTAGTTCACCCTTAAGCCTTCAGGGTTTTTAACAGGAACTATGTTTATGTAGTTTAGGAACTCTCCGGAAGATATCTCCCTTATTATTTGGCTTCTTTTGACTCTCCAGACTCTTTCAAAGGTGTTTTCAGTTCTTAAAAGGTCTGTTTTCCCTATTTTCTGCTTTTTCTCTCTAAGTTCTAAAACTATCTTTTTACCCTCTTTCTCAAGGATTATTCTGTCAGGAAATACCTTTTTTAGTTTGTACCCGTTTACCTCTTGCCCTTGAGATAAGATTAGGGTCTTTCCAGAGCTCCCCTTAAGTATAGCTATGCTGTGCTGGCACCCTGAGCACACTACCGTTCCCTTTAGGGTGAAGTCTGCGAGTTTGTTTACAACTTCAAGTTTTTCCTCCTCTTTTTTCTTCTTCGTTCTATTTGAAAGGAAAAAGCCCCTTTTCTCAATTAGGTATCCGATTGCCGTGGGTTTTTCTCTGTTGCCGTTAAAGGGCTCTATCAGTTTTAACTTGAAACAAGGGCTTATTTTTAGAAACCCTAAGGAGGAGATAAAGTAGGCTATTGAAAAGGAGAGTAAGGTTAAGCTAAAGGGGAGTATTAACTTCTCGGCTCTTAGCTTCATCTACCATCTCCTTTAGCCTCTTTTTCTGCTCTGTAAAGTCTTTTTCGCTTATCTTTCCGTCAATAACTTCAAGTTTGAGCTTTTCAAGGAGCTCCCTATATATAGGCCCAGGTTTTAATCCAAGTTCCTTGATTTCGTTTCCTCCCACAAGGAGTTTAATCCACCTGCTCCTTTTCATAAATTCTATTACCTTTTCCTTAACCTCTTCCTTTAACGCTGCAGTAAGAAGTAAGAGTTCTTCCGGCTCTCCCTTAAGGACTTGGTAAATTTGGCTCGGCCTTTCTGCTTTCGTTAACTCCCTTATTACTTTACGGGCTTTAAAGGTTATCTCTTTTAACAGCTCCTCTTCTTTTTTCGGTAGTGAAAGCTCCTTAATATACTTTTCTACCTCCTCTTCCCTCTCTCTGGAAAAGAGGGCTGAAAGGTAAACTAAGGGATAGTTGCACTCTACCTTTTTAAAGTTTAGCTTGTGCCATATAACGAGCTTTCTTATCCTCTCAAAGAGGTCTTTTTTTCTCCTATCCCACCTTATTTTGGGAAAGAGCTCCCTTAACACCCCGTACTTTTCAAGGTTAAGGAAGACCCTTAAAGGGTTTTCCTCGCTGAGTATCTGTTTTAGCTCGTGGTAAATTCTTTGGCCCTCAACGGTTTTAAATAGGTGTCTTTCAACGGCGATTTTTAATAACTTCTCTGTGTGTTTACCCAGCGTGAACCTATATCTCGTTGCAAACCTTAACGCTCTAAGTATCCTCGTTGGGTCTTCCACAAAAGAGAGGGAGTGGAGGACCCTTATTTTCCTGTCCTTTATGTCTTTTAGGCCTCCAAAGAAGTCAATTAGCTTTCCAAACTCCCCTTTGTTTATCTTTACTGCCAAAGTGTTTATTGTGAAGTCCCTTCTCATTAGGTCTTTCTTTAAGGGAGCCATGTCAACTTCAGGGAGAGCTCCGGGAGACCTGTAAACTTCCGTCCTTGCAGAGGCAAGGTCTATCCTGGTTCCGTCTTTAAAAGTTAAAGTTGCAGTTTTAAACCTGCTGAAAGTGTGAACCTTTGCCGAGAGCTCCCTTCCTACTTCTTTTGCAAACTCTGTTGCGTCCCCTTCAATAACTACGTCAACGTCGTAGTTTTTCCTTCCTATAATTAAGTCCCTTACAAAGCCTCCTACTATGTAAGCGTTTATTCCGAGCTTGTCTGCTATCTCCCCTATTTTCTCTATTTTCTCTAAGAGCTCTTTAGGAAGAGCACCCCTTATCTTCTCCTTTACGTTCCTAAAGGCAGGTTCTTCAAAGCTCCTCCTTTTGTAAAATTGGGAGCTCTCTTCTATCTCTTTTCTGTAAAGGTTTAAGAGTATGTCAGTTCTCGTTATTACCCCTACAACTTTTCCCTCTTTTATTACAGGTATAAAACTCTGTTGCTCCTCAACTATTATCCTCTCCACTTGGTTTATGGAAGTTTCAGGACTTACCCACTTAAACTCCCTCTCCATAACCTCTTCTACTTTAGCTCCCTTAAGTCCCATGTAAACTGCTTTATCTAATAACTTTCTGTTAACTATTCCCTTAATCTTTCCCTTTCCGTCAACTACCGGAGCTGCGTTTATCCCGTTTTTCATTAAAACTGTTCTTGCCTCCTCTACAGTGTCTCCCTCTTTTACCGTTATTGGAGGAAAGGTCATTACGTCCTTTGCCGTCATTAAAGGTTGAACTGTTATTTTCAGGACTTCTCTTAACTCCTCAAGGACTTCAAATACTGTTTTCTCCTTAACTGAGGCTGAGGCCGCCTCTTTGTGTCCTCCCCCTCCAAAGTGATTTGCAACCTTATCTACCCTTACTTTCCCGCTCCTTGAGCGGCCTATTAAGAATACCGTTGACTGTAGCTCAACGGCTCCAAATATTGCCGGCAGGTCGTAAAGTTCCATAAGTTTGTTTAAAAGGGGAGCTACGTCTCCTACGTAGGAGTCAAACCTGCCGTAAGTTATCCCTATCCTGTTTCCGTAAATTTCTACTACCTGAAGGTTGTCCTTTAGCGTTTTTAGGACATCTATCTCCTTTTCTGAGAGCTCTTTAGGGATGTACTTTTTTACAAATTCTATTTGAGCTCCTACGGAAACAAGGTAGGCTGCTGCTAAAAAGTCTAGAGGGGTTGTTGAGGGGTAGGTAAAGGAGCCTGTGTCTGAGTAGATGCCTGCCAGCATTGCACTTGCTTCGTAAGGGTCCGGAACTATCCCCTTTCCCTTAAGTAGGAGTGCCATTATGGAGGTAGTAGCCCCTGCTTCCTTGTGGTGAAGTTCCGCTCCCTCTACTTTTTCCTTTGGGTGGTGGTCGTAAATTATTATCTCTGCTTTCTCCTTTAACTTCTCCTTTATCCTCTCTGGGATTCTTTCTGTTGAGTTTGTGTCAACTATGACGAGCTTTTCTACTTCTCCTTTAAAGTCTCTCTCCTCTGTAAAGTTTAGTATGTTTGGGTTTTCTTTAAGGAGTTTTACTACCTCTTCCCCTTTTGTTTCCGGTAAAACTACCTCCCCTTCGGGGAAGAGCTTTTTTGCGCCTATGAGAGCTCCCAGAGCGTCTAAGTCCATGTTCTTGTGGGTAGTGATTACTGTTGCCATATAATTCTCCTTAAAAGTTCTACGGGACTAAAAGTGAAAGTAAGAGTTAAGAGTTTTAAAGACAAGTCAGAGCTTAAAGATTACCTTCTTTCTTTAGGGAATACTCCCTTGGGAGCAGAAATCCTTTCGGATAAGGGGGAGCTCCTTCTTTTAGAGGTTAGCGGGATTGATACCAGGGCCGCAAACATACTCAAGCAGGATGCCATATCTGTCGGTGGAGACTGTGCCGTTCCAAGGAAGGCTTCCTCTTTTGAAAAGGGGCTTTGGACGGTTCTCCTGATTTTAAACAGGAGGGAGGCTGGGAAGTTAATTGAGAAGTTGAAAATTCAACCGTTTGGTTTAAAAGACTTGTCTTTGAAGCTTTCTGAGGTTTTAAGGAACTACTTTAAAGGGGAGTTTAAGCTCTCTTACAAAGGTAAAGAGCTCTCTTTAAAAGAGCCTGTCGTTATGGGGATACTTAACGCGACTCCCGACTCCTTTTCTGACGGCGGGCTCTTCTTTAACAGGGAAGCAGCCCTTAAGAGGGTAGAAGAAATGCTCTCAGAAGGGGCTTCAATTATTGACGTTGGAGGAGAGTCCACAAGGCCGGGAGCCCTCCCGGTTCCCCTTGAGGAAGAGGTAAAGAGGGTAGTTCCTCTAATAGAGCTTATCAGGAAAGAGCTTGGAGATAACTTTTTCATATCAGTTGATACCTACAAGTCAGAGGTTGCAAGGCTGGCCCTTGAGGCTGGAGCTGACATAGTAAACGACATAAGCGCTCTCCAGTTTGACCCTAAAATGGTTGAGGTGGTTTCCAATTATAAGTGTCCTGTTGTCTTAATGCACATTAAAGGAACTCCCAAAGACATGCAGGAAAACCCAACTTACGAAGATGTGGTTAAGGAGATTTGCGACTACTTTGAAGAAAGGATAGAATATGCCGTGTCAAGAGGGGTTGAGAGGGAAAAGATAGTTTTAGACCCGGGGATAGGTTTTGGGAAGAGGCTTGAGGATAACCTCTGCATACTTAAGCGTTTTAATGAGTTTAAGGTTTTTGGCCTTCCCCTTCTACTTGGAGCTTCAAGGAAGAGTTTCATTGGAGCCATTACGGGGGTGAAGGAGCCAAGAAGGAGGCTTCCCGGTAGCTTGGCAGCCGTAGGTGCTACTTACTACAAAGGGGCTAAAATCTACAGGGTTCACGATGTAAAAGAGACATACCAGTTCCTTAAACTACTAAGTGCCGTAGAGGGTAGTAGTTGTTAAGCTTTATTCCTAAGTTCACCTTTTGGGATGTTGTAGACATCCTCGTTGTGGCTTTTATCTTTTACAGGCTCTTCCTTTTCCTGTCTCAAACTAGGGCAATACAGATACTCGTAGGTCTCCTCTTAATTTTGCTCTTAAGCGTTATATCAAAGTTCCTCCACCTCTACACTCTCTCTTTTATACTCAACAACTTAATAACTATAGGAATTTTCGCTTTAGTTGTTATATTTCAGCCGGAGATAAGGAGAATACTTGCCCGAATAGGCGAAAAGCACTTTGGGATTTTCTCCTCAGAAGAGGAGGCAGAGAGGATAATTGACGAGATAGTAAGGTCTTGCGCCGAGATGTCAGAAAAGAGAATAGGAGCTCTCTTAGTCATAGAGAGGGAGATAAACCTTGATAACTACATAGAGGCTGGAACCCTTATTGACGGTAAAGTGAGCAAGGAGCTCCTTATTACCCTCTTTTGGCCGGGAACTCCCCTACACGACGGAGCTACCATAATAAGGAAAGACAGGGTCTATAAGGCGGGAGCTTTCCTTCCCCTTTCCCTTAATCCAAACCTCCCCCAGGTTTTCGGAACTCGCCACAGGGCAGCGGTTGGCATTACTGAAGAGACAGACGCGATTTCTGTAATAGTCTCTGAAGAGAGCGGGGCTATATCAGTTTCCTACTCGGGTAAACTCATAAAGAACATAGAACCTTCTAAGTTAAGGAAGGTTTTAAAAGGTCTCCTTATAAAGAAAACGGAAAAGAGGCCTACTTTACTTTCCCTTTTGAGGAAGGCAGATGGAGAAGGTGCGTAGTCTTATCCTCAGTAATCTGCACCTTAAACTCTTGGCGCTCGTTTTTGCCCTCCTCCTTTGGTTTCTCGCTTCAAACAAAGAGACTGCCGAAACAGAAATTACTTTAAAAGTTAAGCCCGTTTTAAACGGGAACTATAAAGTTGCAGACTACAAACCAAAGAAGTTAACTTTCGTGGTTGAAGGTTATAGAACGCAACTTTTAAAACTTAGGGGGCTTTCCTGCGTTTACTTTAAGCTTCCTCTTACTTTAAAAAATAGGACCGGATGGGTTGTAGTTCCTTTAAAAAAGGATTACTTTTCCCTCCTTCCCCAGGTAAAGGTTAAAAAGGTCTATCCCAATAAGATTTCAGTTAAGCTTGAAAGAATTGTTAAGAGGGTGGTTAAAATAGAGCCCCAGCTTGTTAACCTCCCTAAAGGAGTGAAAGTAATAATCTCTCCCAACTACGGAGTAGTCTCCCTCCCTGAAGAGCTGGAAAATGTCCCTTTAAAGATAAGAACTGAAGTTGTTAACTTAAAGGGAATTAAGCTTCCTGCTCAGATTGTAGTCTCCCTTGAAAGCCCTTATCCTGTTGAGCCTAAGGAAGTTAAGATAACTTTAAAGAGGGAGGAAAAAGATGAAAGTAAAAAGAAAGCTCTTTGGAACTGACGGAATTAGGGGAGTTTCAAATAGATATCCCTTAACCCCTGAGATGGTTCAAAGGATAGGTATAGCTTACGGGACTTACCTAAACTCAAAGTACCCTGAAAGGAGACACACCGTTGTTGTAGGAAAGGATACTAGACTCTCTTCAGACATGATTAAGTGTGCTCTCATAAGCGGTTTAAACTCAGCTGGGGTTGACGTTATAGATGTTGGAGTCGTTCCCACTCCTGCGGTCTCTTACTTTGTAAGGGAAGGGAACCTTTCAGGGGGCGTTATGGTTTCGGCCTCCCACAATCCTTACTTTTACAACGGTTTAAAGTTCTTTAACTCTCAAGGGAAAAAGTTCTCGGAAGCTGAAGAGGGGGCTTTAGAGCTTGTAGTGTTTAATAAGTTTGAACTCCCCAAGGCGAAGGACAAGGAGATAGGCAGGGTTTTTGAAGGTTATAGTTTAGTTGAGAAGTACATGAAGTTTTTAGAGTCGGCAAGTAGGTACTTGGCAGGCTTTAAGGTGGGCTTAGACTGTGCAAACGGTGCCACTTTTGAAATAGCTCCTGAAGTCTTTAGCTCTTTGGGTGCAAAGGTTTTTACCTTTAACGCTGAGCCTGACGGGATAAACATAAATGAAAACTGCGGAGCTCTCCACCCTGAAGGCCTTGCACAGAAAGTTAGGGAGCTCTCCCTTGACTTGGGTTTTGCCTACGATGGAGACGGGGACAGGTGTATAGCCGTTGACGAGAAAGGAAATATAGTTGACGGGGATAAGCTTATAGCTCTTCTTGCCCTTCACTACGCCCACAAGTCAAAGGAAGTGGTTGCAACTGTTATGAGCAACTTAGGGCTTGAACTCTACCTTAAAAAGTTCGGTCTTAACCTTTACAGGACTTCCGTCGGAGACAGGTTCGTTTCTGAAAAGATGGATGAGGTGGGAGCTCTCGTCGGAGGGGAACAGTCAGGACACATAGTGCTTAAAGAGTTCCTTCCTACCGGGGACGGCATTTTAACCTCTTTGATAGTTGCTTCAATATCAAAGTCTTTAAGGAAGCCCCTAAGTGAGATTTTAAAAGAGATAGAGCTTTTGCCTCAAAGGCTTGAAAACCTAAAGGTAAAAGAGAAGCCTCCCCTTGAAACCCTTTCCCACCTTCAAAGGGCACTTGAGGAAGCTCAAACCTTGCTGGGAGATAAGGGAAGGATTTTGGTTCGCTACTCTGGAACAGAGCCCCTTTTAAGGGTAATGGTTGAGGCCCAAGAGGATGAGAAGATAGAGGAGGTCCTTTCCTTAATAAGGGAAGCCGTTAAGAGTGAGGGAATTTTAGAGTAGTTTAAGCTTTAAGGGAGCTCTTTAACGCTTCAATTAATAAGGGGGAGCGGTGGTTTAGCTTAACCCTTAAGAACTTAAGGCCGAGCTCCCTTGCAAGTTCTGCATACTCAACATCCAACTCATAAAGAGTTTCTATGTGCTCAGAGACAAAACTTATAGGGAAGAGGATAACTTCCTCATACCCCTCTTCCTTTATCTTCCTTAACTGACTTTCTGTTGACGGCTCAAGCCACTTTATAGGTCCCACCTTACTCTGGTAAGAGATTTTGTAGGGAATGCTTTTGAACTCTTCCATTACTAAACTTACGCTCTTTTCTACTTCCTGAGGGTAAGGGTCTTTTCTCTCCTTAACGAAGTATTCTGGGAGGCCGTGGGCAGAAAATAGGATAACCGGGTTTTTAAGCTCTTTTTTAAGTTTCTTTCTTATCCCTTCTTTTACCCACTCTACATAGTAAGGGTTGGTGCACCAGCTCTTTACGTGTTTTAGTTTAACCTTACCACCTAACAGCTTTTCAACCTCTTTTATGCAGGCTCCTGTAGTTGCGTACGAAAACTGAGGGTAGAGGGTAATGTGGGAGAGCTCCTTTATCCCCAACTTAACAACCTCTTTAGCAACCTTTTCAAGGAGGGGTTCAGAGTAGAGCATTCCTAAAAATACCTTTTCCTCTATCCTCTCCTTTAGGAGCTCTACCTGCTCTTTAGCGTACTTGACAAGGGGGCTTCCTCCTCCAATGGCCTCGTATTGAGGTTTTACCTTTGGAGCTCTGAAAGTTGCGATAAGGTAGGCTAAAGGTTTCTGTAAGAAGGCTGGAACTCCAAAGTTTATGATTTCCCTGTCTGAAAAGAGGCGGTAAAGGAAAGGTTTAACCTCTTTAAGGTTTGAGGGAGCTCCCATGTATGTAATTAAAACCCCTTTTTCCATTCACTCTCCTATTATCTTTATAACTACCCTCTTTGGCCTCTGGCCGTCAAACTCTGCGTAGAAAATCTCCTGCCAAGGCCCAAGGTCAAGCTCTCCCTTTGTGATAGGTAAAACAACCTGAAGGTGAACTAGGAGGTTTTTAAGGTGGGCGTCCCCGTTGTCCTCTCCAGTTCTGTGGTGTTTGTAGTTTGGCTTAAAGGGAGCTAACCTCTCAAGCCACTCCCAGATGTCCTCGTGGAGCCCCTCTTCGTCGTCTTGAATGATAACTGCTGAAGTAAGGTGCATTGCAGAGACCAAACACAGACCTTCCTTAACTTTAGACTCCTTAACCGCCTCCTTTACCGTCTCCGTTATCCTTATGAGCTCTCTTTTCTTTTTAGTGTTAAAGGTAAGGTATTTCGTGTAGGCTTTCATTTAACTCCCTCCTGATTTGACCTAAATTATCCCAAATTGTTAAACTCATTAAAACCTAATAGGGAGGAAGCGTGTACTCAGTTGCAGTTGTAGGAGGCGGCGTTTCTGGCCTTTCTTGTGCCCTTACTCTGGCAGACGGAGCAAGGAGGTTTGACTTTGCAAAGGGTAAGAAGTTTTTGGTCGTTGATTCTGGCTCTTCAGACGCCTTAAAGGCCGTTTTAAACAACGTTCCCGGCGTAAAGAGGGGAACTACCGGAGAGGAGTACTTAAACTTTTTAAAGGAGCAAGTTGAGGAGCTTGAATCTGTTAACTTAGTTGAAGGTGAAGTTGAAGAGGTGTTAAAAGAGGGAGATAAGTTTAAGCTTGTCCTTTCTGACGGTAGGGAGTTTACTTCAGACATCGTAGTTTTTGCAACGGGCTTTCACTCTTTTAGCGTAAAGTGTTCCTTAGTTGAGGTAATACCTCACCCTAACTCCCCAAGGCCTGGGAAGGTGGCCTTAAGGCCAAAGGAGGAAGGGATTTTCGTCTGCGGGAACGCTGCCGGGGAGATAACTATGGTAGCTGCCGCTGCCGGAAGCGGCGTTTCTGTTGCCTGTCAGATATTATCCCACTGGGCCGGTAAGGTCGTAGTTCCCCACGACAAGATAGGAGGTTAGTTTGAAAGTTGCCGTAGTAGGAGGAGGAATTTCAGGCCTTGCTACAGCCTTCTATCTAAAGAGGAAGGGAGTTGAGGTAGAGCTCTTTGAAAAGGAAAAGAGGCTCGGCGGGAAGATGAGAACTGTAAGGGAAAAGGGCTACATAGTTGAGACTGGCCCCAACGGTTTCCTTGACGGTAAGCCCTATACCCTTAACCTCGTAAGGGAGCTGGGAATTGAAGGGGAGCTCTATAAGAGCTCTGACAAGTCAAGGAAGAGGTTTATATACTCAAAGGGAAGGCTGGTGAGGCTTCCTGAAGACCCTTTCTCTTTCCTCCTATCTCCTTTACTCTCTCCCAAGGGAAAGGTCAGACTTTTAGGGGAGCTCTTTGTAAAGCCTAAGAAAGACAACAGCGACGAGAGTTTAGCCTCTTTCGTAAAGAGAAGGTTGGGAGAAGAAGCCCTTGACAAGCTTTTAGACCCGATGGTTGCCGGTATATTTGCCGGAGACCCAGAGAGGATGAGTTTAAAGGCAGCCTTTCCTACAATATACGAGCTTGAGAAAAAGTACGGAGGCCTTATAAAGGGTCTTTTTGCAAAAGTTAAGGAAAACAAAGGAAAGGGGAGCTCCTCCGGCCCTTCAGGGCCGGGAGGCAACCTAACCTCCTTTAAAGAGGGAGTTTCTCAGTTAATAGGAGCTTTAGAGAGAGAGCTTAAAGGTAGCGTAAACCTTGGAGTGAGCCCTAAGGTTGAAAAGTTAAACGGTAAGTGGCTGGTGAACGGTAAAGAGTTTGACGCGGTGGTTGTGGCAACTCCCGCCTACGCAGCTTCAGAGCTTTTAAAGGGAGTTAACGGCAGACTTTCAGAGCTCCTTTCTCAAATAGAGTATTCGCCTATTGCAGTTGTAGGCTTTGGCTTTGAAAAGGAAGGCCTCGGCCACGACCTAGACGGTTTTGGTTTCTTAGTTCCGAAAAAGGAGGGGAGGAAGATTTTGGGAGCTCTCTGGGACAGCTCGGTATTTCCAAACAGAGCTCCCGAAGGGAAAGCCCTTATAAGGGTAATGGTAGGAGGAGCCAGACAGCCTGAACTTGTCAACCTTCCCCCAAGGGAGCTTGTTAAGTTAGCCTTGAGTGAGCTTATAGACATTATGGGCATAAAGAGAGCTCCCTCTGAAATCTGGCTCTTTGTCCACGAAAAGGGCATTCCCCACTACACTTTAGGCCACTTGGAAAGGGTTCAGGAGGTTTTCCGTTTAGGTCAAGAGCTCGGAAACCTCTTTTTCTGCAATAACGCTTACTTGGGAGTAGGGTTAAACGACTGCACTAAAGCTGCTTTAGAAACTGCCGAAAAGGTTATCCTTATGAACTGAACTTTGGAGGGGAAATGATAGAAAGGTACACTCTTCCTGAAATGGGCAAGATATGGGACGAGCAAAACAAATTGCGAAACTGGCTTAAAGTTGAAGTTGCCGCTGCAGAGAGTTGGTCTGAACTTGGCAAAGTTCCCAAAGAGGCAGTAGAGGAGCTGAAAGAGAAACTAAGACCTTACCTTGAAGGAGAAGAAAAGTTTGACCTTAAGAGAATTAAGGAGATAGAGGAGATTACAAACCACGACGTAATAGCCTTCCTCACCTACATAAAAGAGATAGTAGGAGAGCCTGCAAAGTTCCTTCACTTTGGGATGACCTCTTCAGACATGCTTGATACTGCCTTTGCCCTTCAGATAAAAGAGGCGGGGGAGCTCCTGTTAAAAGACATAGACAAGGTAATGGAAGCTATAAAAAAGAGAGCCTTTGAGCACAAAAATACTCTCATGATAGGGAGAACCCACGGAGTCCACGCTGAGCCTATAACCTTTGGTTTAAAGCTTGCAATCTGGTACGACGAGATGAGGAGGCACAGAGAGAGACTTGAGAGTGCTTTAAAGAGGGCTGCAGTAGGGAAGATTTCGGGAGCAGTTGGGACCTTTGCAAACATAGACCCTAGGGTAGAGGAGCTTACCTGTAAAAAGCTCGGCATAGACTACGCAAAAGCCTCAAACCAAGTTGTTCAAAGGGACAGACACGCTGAGTTTTTAAATACTTTAGCTTTAATAGCTTCCTCAATTGAAAAGTTCGCAACCGAGATAAGGCACCTTCAAAGAACAGAGGTAAGGGAAGTTGAAGAGCCCTTTAGGAAGGGACAGAAAGGCTCTTCAGCTATGCCCCACAAAAGGAACCCGATTCTCTCAGAAAGGCTGTGTGGGCTTGCAAGGGTTGTTAGGAGCTCTGCCATTGTTGGAATGGAAAACGTGCCCCTTTGGCACGAAAGGGACATATCCCACTCCTCAACTGAAAGAACGGTTTTCCCTGACGCTTGCATAGCCTTAGATTACATGCTCCAAAAGTTTGCAAATCTTATGGAGAACTTAGTGGTCTATCCTGAAAACATGCTAAAGAACTTAAACTTACTGAAAGGGCTTATCTTCTCTCAGAGAGTCCTTTTAACCCTTATAGAGAAGGGAGGCCTTTCAAGGGAGGAAGCCTACAAGATAGTTCAGGAAAACGCAATGAAGGTCTGGAATGAGGGAGTTGAGTTTAAGGAGCTCTTAAAAGAAGACCCTCGCGTTAGAAAAGTCCTATCAGAAGAGGAGATAGACGAAATCTTTGACCTTTCCTACCACACGAAACACGTTGACTACATATTTAATAGAGTGTTCGGGGAGGCTTAGAGCTCCCCCCTTTCCTTTAAAGAGTAAAACAGATTTAAAAGTTCTTTGGGGCTTAGTTCTTCTGCCCTTTTCTCGCCGTAATCTCCCAAGTTAAGGCCTTTCAAGTTCCCCTTTAATTTCTTCCTCCTTTTTGAAAAAGCTCTCTTTAAGAAAGACTCAAATTCTAAGATTTCCTCTTCTTCTATGTTAAAGGGAAGTCTCTTTACCTTAAAGACCGTTGAGTTAACCTTTGGAGGAGGGAAAAAGGCTTTTGGGTGAACGTTAAACAACTTCTCAAAGCTAAAAAAGTTCTGTAAAAGGGCCGGTAGATATCCGTATTCCTTCCCCCCTTTTGAAGTTAACCTGTCTGCCACCTCCTTTTGAACCATAAAGACCCCTTCAGAGAGAGCGTTCCTGTGATTTAATAAGTTCCTTAATATCCTCGTTGAAACGTTGTAGGGGAGGTTCCCAAAGAACTTGAGGTTTTTCCCAAGTAAGGAGAAGTTAAACTTTGTGGCGTCTTCGTTAAATACCTCTACCTTTTCCCCAAACTTGTTTTTCAAGTAATCGGCCCAGTAAGGGTCAATCTCTACTAAAAAGAGCTTTTTTGGAGAGCGCTTTAAAATCTCTTCGGTGAGAGCTCCCCCTCCCGGCCCAATCTCAACGACGAAATCTTCGGGAGTTATATCTACTGCGTTGGCAATCCTCTCTATTACTTTCCTGTCCCTTAAAAAGTGTTGCCCTAAACTCTTTTTAAGCCTCAAACTACCTCCTCCTCTTGACGCCACTAAAAATATTCCTAACTTTATAGCTAGCAATTAGCACTCACCAAAGATGAGTGCTAAAAACCAGATAAGGAGGGTGAGGGATGAAGCTCAAGCCACTTTACGACAGGGTGGTAGTGAAGAAGATAGAGATGGAGCAAAAGACTGCAGGCGGAATCATCCTTCCAGACACTGCTAAAGAGGAGTCCCAAATAGGGGAAGTAATTGCCGTAGGAGAAGGAAGGCTCTTAGAAAACGGCGAAATCAGGCCTTTAAAGGTAAAAGAGGGAGACAAGGTTCTCTTTAGCAAGTACGCAGGAAACGAAGTTAAGGTTGACGGAGAGGAGCTCTTAGTCATCAGGGAAGAAGACATCCTGGCAATCGTTGAAGAGTAAACCAAATAAAGGAGGTGAGGGATGGCTGGAAAAGAGATAGTGTTTGGAAATGAGGCAAGACAGAAAATAAAGGCTGGTGTAGATAAGCTTGCAAACGCAGTGAAAGCTACAATGGGTCCCGGCGGAAGGAACGTAGTTCTTGAAAGGAAGTTTGGCTCTCCGGTAGTTACAAAGGACGGGGTTACTGTAGCTAAAGAAATAGAGCTTACAGACCCTGTTGAAAACTTGGGAGCTCAGCTAGTTAAAGAAGTAGCTCAGAAGACTGCAGACAAAGCCGGAGACGGAACGACAACTGCAACTGTTTTAGCTCAGGCAATATACGGAGACGGCCTTAAGTTCATCACTGCCGGAGACAACGCAATTGAGGTTAAAAGGGGAATAGACGAAGCTGTAAAGACAATAGTTGATGAAATTAAGAAGATTTCTAAGCCTGTAGAGACAAAAGAGCAGATTGCCCAAGTGGCAACGATTTCTGCAAACTACGACAGGGAAATCGGAGAGCTCATTGCCGAGGCAATGGACAAGGTAGGTAAGGAAGGAGTAATAACCGTTGAAGAGGCAAAAGGCCTTGAAACTACACTTGAAGTAGTTGAAGGTATGCAGTTTGACAGGGGATACCTCTCTCCATACTTCGTAACAGACCCAGATAAGATGGAGTGCGTCCTTGAGAATCCTTACATCTTAATCTACGGTAAGAAGATTAGCAACATAAGGGAGCTCTTACCTGTCCTTGAGCAGGTTGCAAGAGAAGGGAAACCTCTTCTCATAATTGCAGAAGATGTAGAAGGGGAAGCTCTAGCAACCTTAGTAGTTAACAAGCTCCGCGGAACGCTCCAAGTTTGTGCAGTTAAGGCTCCCGGATTTGGAGAGAGAAGAAAAGCAATGCTTCAGGACATCGCAATCTTAACCGGCGGAACTGCGATACTTGAAGACCTTGGAATCAAGCTTGAAAACGTGACAATTGACATGCTCGGTCAAGCTGACAAGGTAGTAGTTGACAAGGAGCACACTACAATAATCGGCGGTAAAGGTAAGCCTGAAGACATAGAGGCCAGAATCAAGCAAATTAAAGCAGAGCTTGAAAAGGCTACCTCCGAATACGACAAAGAAAAGCTCCAAGAAAGGCTTGCAAAACTTGCAGGTGGAGTTGCAATAATCAAAGTTGGTGCTGCAACTGAAGCTGAGCTTAAAGAGAAGAAGGCACGCGTAGAAGACGCTCTCCACGCTACAAGGGCTGCAGTAGAAGAGGGAATCGTTCCCGGCGGAGGAACTGCTCTCCTTGCTGCCGCTATGAAGCTTGACAGTCTTCTAGAAGAGCTTGATAAGGCCGGTGAAATTGACAAGAAGCACGGAGTTGAGATAGTTAAAAAGGCCGTTGAAGCTCCTTTAAGGCAGATTGCAGACAACGCCGGATACGCCGGACAAGTTATAGTTGAAAAGGTTAAAGAGCTCATTAAGGAAAAAGGCGTTGAGTGGGGCTTCAACGCAAGGAAGGGAGACTTTGAAAACCTCGTAGAGGCCGGAGTTATTGACCCTGCAAAAGTTGAAAGGATTGCAATTCAAAACGCGGCCTCTGCAGCGGGACTTCTCCTTACAACTGAAGCTACAATTACCGAGATACCCGAGAAGGAGGAGAAGACCCCAGGAGGCGGAATGCCTGAATTCTAAGGTAATTGCTCAGATACTAACGGGAGGGCGCCTTCGGGCGCCCTTTTTTGTTTTTTCTCCTTTATAGGAAAATTTAATTTGCTAAAATAGAATAAAACGATAAGAGGAGGAGAGATGGAGAGCTCCTTTTCCCCTTCAGACCCTTTATTTAAAGTCTTCTACTTCTTAGGTTTTGCTGTCATTTTTCTGGTAATAAGCGTAGGCATCTTAATAGCTTACGACTCTTTAAGGGAGGGGGAAGATGGCCAGAATAGATGAGTTTAAAGACAAGAGTATTGAGGAGACTTTAAAGGAGCTTGGAACTTCTTTAAAAGCTGGACTTTCAGAAGAAGAGGCTTCAAGAAGACTTAAAAAATTTGGCCTTAACGAAATACCTGAAAAAGAGGAACCCCTTTGGCACAGGATATTTAGGAGATTTTGGGGACCTATCCCGTGGATGATTGAAACTGCAGCTGTTCTCTCTGCTATCGTAAAACACTGGGAAGATTTCGTCATTATAACGGTTCTCCTCTTTGTCAACGCCGGAGTTGACTTCTGGCAAGAGCACAAGGCCCTTTCTGCCTTAAAGGTCTTAAAGGAGAAGCTTGCAAGGAAAGCTTTAGTTTTAAGGGATGGCAAGTGGAAGCTGATTGACGCAAAGTACTTAGTTCCGGGAGATGTTATAAAACTCAAGATAGGGGACATAATACCTGCAGACGTTAAGCTTGACCACGGTGGAGACTTTATACTCGTTGACCAGTCGGCACTTACGGGAGAGTCTCTTCCTGTTACAAAAAAACCCGGAGACGTGGCTTACGCCAACTCAGTTGTTAAAAAAGGGGAAATGGTAGGAATTGTAGTTGCTACAGGCCTTGACACCTACTTTGGGAAAACAGTTCAGCTTGTAGCTAAGGCCGAGAGGGAAGAGAGAAGCCACTTCCAAGAAATGGTAATAAAGGTTGGGAACTTCCTTATAGTTTTAACCTTAATACTAATTGGTATAACTCTCTTGGTGGAGATAAACAGAGGGAAACCGTTAATTGACCTTCTCCAGTTCTCTTTAGTTTTAACCGTTGCGGCAATTCCCGTTGCTCTGCCTGCAGTGTTAACCGTGACTATGGCAATTGGAGCTCTCTACCTTGCTAAAAGGCAGGTAATAGTCAGCCGTCTTGCCTCTATTGAAGAGCTTGCGGGGGTTGATGTCCTTTGCTCAGATAAAACGGGAACTTTAACGATGAACAAGATGACCGTTTCCGTCCCCTTTACCGTTAACGGTTATACATCTGAAGAGTTAATGTTTTACGCAGCCTTGGCTTCAAAGGAAGAGAACAACGACCCTATAGAGATTCCCATCTTTGAGTGGCTAAAGAAACATAAGATTTACGAAAAGGTGAAAGAGTGCGTTCAGGAAAAGTTCGTCCCCTTTGACCCGGTTAGGAAAAGAACCGAGGCTTTGGTCAAGTGTGGTGAAAAGGAGGTTGTTGCAACTAAGGGAGCTCCCCAGGTAATAGTTTCCCTGTGCGACCAGAGAGAGTTTGACTTGAAAGTTGTAGAGAGTAAAGTTGAAGAATTTGCAGAAAACGGATTTAGGACTTTAGGAGTAGCCTATAAAAGTCCTAATGAAGATAAGTTCCACTTTGTAGGCTTAATTCCCCTTTACGACCCTCCCAGACCTGACTCTAAAGAGGCAGTTGAAGAGGCAAAGCGCTACGGCGTTGAAGTTAAAATGGTAACCGGCGACAACATAGCCATTGCAAGGTACATAGCAAGGGTCCTTGGAATAGGCGACAAGATAATAAGCGCAAGGGAGCTCAGGGAAGAAGGATTTGAAGAATACCAAATACTGGCTCAGGTGATTGCAAAAGCTCTCCTAAAAGTTCAAGGTTTAACTCCTGAAGAGGCTGAAAAAAGGGCTAAAGAAGTTGCAGAAGAAGTAAAGAAAGAGCTTGAAAATGCAAACTTGCCGAAGGGAACCATAAAGAAACACGAGTCAGAAATCATAAAGATAATAGAAGAGGCAAACGGTTTTGCAGAAGTCTTTCCGGAAGACAAGTACTTTATAGTTGACAAGCTCCAAAAGGCCGGCCACATAGTAGGCATGACGGGAGACGGAGTAAATGACGCTCCAGCCTTAAGAAAGGCAGACTGCGGTATAGCCGTTGCCAACGCCACAGATGCAGCAAGGGCTGCCGCAGCACTGGTTCTTTTAACTCCCGGTCTTAAGGTAATAATAAAGGCAATTGAGATAGCGAGAGAGATATTTGGAAGGATGGAAGCCTACACCATCTACAGGATTGCCGAGACCATCAGGGTTCTCTTCTTTATGACCCTTTCCATTCTTATCTTTCAATTTTACCCGTTAACTACTGTGATGATAATCCTCCTTGCTCTTTTAAACGATATACCCATTTTAACTATTGCCTACGATAACTCTGAAATAGCGCCTAAGCCTGTCAGGTGGGATTTCTACGAGCTTAACTTAATGTCATTCTGGCTTGGAGTTGCAGGCGTTCTCTCCTCCTTTACTCTCTTTTTCCTACTTGAACGCTACTGGCATTTACCTCAAGACATGATTCAGTCTATAATGTTTACAAAACTCATAGTTGCAGGACACGGAACCATTTTCAATACAAGAGTTAAAGATTGGTTCTGGAAGAAACCTTGGCCTTCCTTACTCCTCTTTGGGGCTACTCAAGGAACCAGCATCTTGGGAACTATTATAGGTGTTTACGGTTTTGACCTTATGACTCCTATCGGTTGGAAGTGGGGAATTTTCATTTGGGGATATGCCTTTGTCTGGTTCCTCTTTAACGACGCCGTGAAGATGGCCGTTTTAAAGATGTATAGGGAGAAGAAATTTATGTTTGCCCCTGGCCACTTTAAGTTCCTGAAGAAGGTATTTTCTTCCTAAATGCATATAATTTAGGAAGGTGGTTAAAGGAAAAAGGAGTTTTTTATGGCGTATAGACCTATACCGAGGAAGTATAGGCCCCAGAGGTTTTCTGAGGTCGTAGGCCAAGAGGTAATAACCGAGACTTTAAAGAACGCGGTTAAAGAGGGGAGGCTTTCTCACGCTTACATCTTTGCAGGACCTAGAGGGGTAGGTAAAACTACGACTGCAAGGATACTTGCAAAGGCCGTAAACTGTGAAGAGCCTAAAGAAGGGGAGCCCTGCAACGAGTGCTCCCAGTGTTTGGAAATAGTAAAGGGAAGCCATCCTGACGTTGTTGAGATAGACGCTGCTTCAAACAGGGGAATTGACCAGATAAGGGAGCTCCGTGAGTCAGTCCATTACCTTCCTGCAAAAGGAAAGAAGAAAGTTTACATAATAGACGAATTTCACATGCTCACTAAGGAGGCCTTTAACGCCCTCTTAAAGACCTTAGAAGAACCACCAGAACACGTCCTGTTTATCCTTGCTACTACTGAGATAGACAAGATTCCCCCTACAATTCTTTCAAGGTGTCAGAAGTTCGTCTTTAAGAGAGTTCCAGTAGAGCTCATAGTAAAGAGCTTAAAGGAAATATGCCTTAAGGAGGGATTTGAGTTTGAAGAGGAAGCTCTAAAGCTTATTGCCCTTTCTTCTGAAGGCTGTATGAGGGATGCAGAGAGCCTTCTTGAGCAGTCTGCAGCCTTGGGTATGGGTAAAGTTGAAGTTGAAAAGGTTTCAGACTTTCTCGGTATCCTTACTGGAAGAGAGGTTAAAGAACTCCTCTCTTTAGGATTTAAGGGAAATAAGGAAGAACTCTTTAAGAAAATAAAAGAGCTTGAGGAGAGAGGCTTTAACCCTTCCTTTGTAGTAAATCAGCTAATAGAGGTCGTTGAAAGGGAATTTCTTGCCCCTTCAACTTTAACAGAGGAGGAGGCGGTAGCGGCATACCAGATACTCACAAAGGCCGTAAAGGAAGTTAACCAACATCCCTACCCTTTTACGGCTCTTTTCTTTAACCTCTACAAACTATCCTACTTTAAAGAAGTAAAGTTGCTTAAAGATTTAGTAGTTAAAGGTTCCTTTACCTTTAAGAAGGAAGAGGGAGAAAAAAAAACTAAAAACGACACTTTAGACGCCTACATTAAAGAGATAGTTAGGGAGGAGGGAAGAGTTTTAATAGTTCCTGACAACAAGCTTTCTGAACAGATTTTAAGGAGCAAAATAGACGAACTTAGGAAGAAATTTAACTGTAATGTCGTAATTAAGGAAGCAGAAAGGGATGTTAAGAAAAGGGAGATTTCCCAGAAGTCAAAGGAGATTATAGATAAAATCAAGGATAAATTTAATGCAAAAATACTTTACATAAAGGTTAAAGATGAAAATTCTAGTAGTTGACGATGAAAGAACTATAAGGGAAGTTCTAAAAGAGATACTTGAGGAAGAGGGCTATACGGTATTTACAGAGAGCCTCGGAAGTAGGGTTATAGACAGGGTAAAGGAGGTGTTGCCAGACCTAATTATCCTTGACCTATTCCTTCCGGGAACTCCTGGAATGGAAGTCCTTGAAGAGTTAAACAGGCTAGGTATTACTAGGAAAATTCCCGTTTTAATAATTTCCGGCCACGGGACAGTAGAGACTGCAGTAAAGGCAATGAAGCTAAACGCTTATGACTTTATAGAAAAGCCTATAAAGTATGACGATTTCTTGGAAGTAGTTAAGAGAGCTCTAAACAGTAGAAAAGAAAGTTCAGAGGACTTTCTTAGTGAAGACTTCCTGTCCCTTCCCTTAAAGGCGGCAAAGGAGAGGTTTGAGAAGCTTTACATAGAGAAGGTTTTAAGGAAGTTTAACGGAGACTTGAAAAAGAGCGCCTCCTTTATGGAGATAGACATATCAAACCTTTACAGGAAGCTTAATAAGCACTCAATACCTTATAAGGATGAGAGAAAGGGTAGAAAGGGAGATTGAAAAGTTAAAGGAACTTAACCTGTATAGAGACCTTAAGGATATTGAAAGCCCTCCCGGGAAGAAGCTAAGAATAGGGAAGGTAGAGCTCCTTAACTTCTCTTCAAATGACTATCTCGGGCTTGCAAAGGAGTATGACTGTGAGTGTTTAAGGAAGTGGGGGGCAGGAAGTGGTGCTTCAAGGTTAATCTGCGGGAACTTTAAAGTTCATAGGGATTTGGAGAAGGAACTTGCGAAAATCAAGAGGTGTCAAGACTCCCTTCTCTTTTCAACAGGGTATATGGCAAACCTTGGGGTTATCTCTACCCTTGCTGAAGAAAAGGACCTTATACTCTCAGATGAGTTAAACCACGCTTCTATAATTGACGGTTGCAGGTTGTCAAAGGCAGAGAAAGTTATATACCCCCACAAAGACTACTCTTTTGTAAAGGAGTTTTTAAAGAAGAACAGGCATAAGTATAGAGACTGCTTCATAATAACCGACTCTGTCTTTAGTATGGACGGAGACATAGCACCTTTGGACGAACTCTTTAAGGTTAAGGATGAGTTTGGCTGCGTTCTTATAGTAGATGATGCCCACGCTACAGGAGTTATAGGCTACTCGTCCCTTGAGCTTTTTGGCCTTGAACCTGACGAAAATACCGTTATAGTTGGAACTCTCGGGAAAGCTTTGGGCACATTTGGAGCTTTCGTTTCTGGGAGCTCCCAGCTTAGAGAATACCTTATCAACAGGTGTAGGACTTTCATATACACAACGGCCCTTCCTCCTTTTATTGCCTGTCAGACTCTCAAGAACTTGGAAAAAGTTAAAGGTAGAATGGAAGAGCTAAAGGAGAAAATCTCATTTTTTAGAGAGTTTACCAAGATAGAAAGTGAAAGCGCCATTTTCCCTTTAATAGTTGAAGACGAAGCTACCGCCTTAAGGCTCTCTAACTACCTCTTTGAAAGGGGATTTTTCGTTCCGGCAATAAGACCTCCAACCGTTAAAAAGAGTAGGCTTAGGATAACTATAACTTGGGAGCACACTAAAGAGGAGCTTAAACAGCTCTGGAGTGCTATTGATGGGTTTATGAAAGGGGGCAGAGCCCCCGAAATTTAGACTCCCTCCGGACGCTTAACGTCGTAGAGTATGTCATCCCAAGGATGCCTGTAAAGGGGCATAGCAAGGCGTTTTTCGTCTAAAATGTGGCCTATAAAGCCTATTGAACGGCCCAGAACGAAGAAGGCGTTAAACGCTCCGGCTTCTATGAGCTCATCTATCTCTGACTCACTAAAGCCCAAGTTTCTAAACATGTCAACTAAAAGAACTCCTATCGTTCCGTCAACGTTGAGTATCAGGTTCTCTTTCTTTGCAGTTGTGACCTTTTCAACTTCAAGGGCGTAGTTTAGGAGCTCTGTTGACGGGAAGTTCTCCTTTGCGAAGTTCTTTAGGAGCTCTACCCTCTTATCTGGGTTCTTGGTTGACTTAATCCTGTGGCCTATTCCTGGAATAGGCTTTTTCTCAACCTTTTTCATGTAGTCAACAAACTCGTAAGGGTCCATACCCTTTTCTTTTGCCATCTTAAAGTACTTGGCAGCTCCGTCAATTGCACCACCGAACCTTGGTCCTATAGTTAAAAGACCGCTAACTAAGGAGGAAATAAGGTCTTTGCCTGCCCTTGCCGTTACTTTTGCGTTGTGGGCACCTGAAACCGCAGGACCGTGGTCTGCAACTATTTTAATAACCATGTCTATAAACTTGCTTGCCCACTGGGGAAACTTCCTCTTAAACCAGAGAAGCCCTATTACGTCTGCAATTGAGTACCCTTTTTCTACGACCTCAGAAATCGGTACTCCACAGTAAGTAGCCTCTTCTCCTCTGTCGTCTGAAATCGTACAGATAAAGTGGGTAGGACGCCTTACTTTCCCGGCCTTCCTTGCTTTATCGTAATCTTCGGGTATTGGCGGAACTTCTGGTTCTTCAATCTCTCCTATCTCTCCTTTAGCTTTAAGCTCTTCATAGACGCTTCTTATAACCTCTGGGAAGTCGTTAAAGGAGTCTGGGACTATTGCTCCAGCTTCCTTAAGAGCTCTGTTTTTAGCGTCGGCGGTTTCCCTGTCGGCTCCTGCTTTTGCACCTGCGTGGCCAAACTGAACTTCCCCTCCAAAGTGCTTTGCTATCGTTCCTATACACCAAGCTATTACAGGCTTTGTTATGTCTCCCCTCTTTATAGCCTCTGCAACCTTATACTCAAGCTCTCCTCCAACTTCGCCTAACATAATCATGTACTTAACTTGAGGGTTTTTCTGGAACCTTAAGAGGTGGTCTAAAAAGTCTGAGCCCGGGAACCTATCTCCACCGATAGCTATACCTTCCACTATCCCGTCAGCATTCCTTGCAATTATGTTTGAAAGCTCATTAAAGAGACCACCTGAACGGGTTACGAGACCGCAGGAGCCCGGCCTGTGGAGTTTTGACTTAACTATGTTTTGAAGGGTTCCACCGGCGTTTCCTATTCTAAAGGCACCGGCTGCAATTCCCCCTACAGTTGCAGGACCTATAATCCACTTGCCTTCTTTTTTAGCCCTTGCCGCCATGTCCCTTGCAAGCCTTTCAGGGATACCTTCTGCAGTTATGGCTATAGTCCTTATTGTTGGGATGTTTAAGGCTTCTACCGTTACGTCGTAAGCAGTCCTAAAAGAGGCAAAGTTAACTAAAACGTCTGCTTCAGGGTGAGCTTGGGCAGCTTCTGTTGTTGAGCGGTATATGGGAATCATAATTTCCTGAGTTCCATAAAAGAATTTCTCAAACTTCCTGCTTTGAGTGGGTGCTACTATTGCAACTATTGAAGGTGAGCGTCCTACTAGGTAATCGTAGTCAAGCATTCTCTGAATAGCGTTTCTGTTTAAGTTCCAGAAAATAGCCTTTGTGTCTCTATCAAAGAGTATGTAGTCTGGCCTTGCCATTTTTCCCTCCTTTACTTACGGATTCTCCTTTAAGGCTTTTTCAACAATTGCCGTAATGTGGGTTTCAGGTCCGTAAACTTCTATAGGGAGTCCAAGCTCTTCTGCTGCCTTTTTGATTTTTGCAAGTCCTACCTCGTAGTTTGGACCTCCGCGGCGGACGTATATCTTTACGCCAACCTCTTTAAGCTTGTCTGCATACTCTTTTAATGCGTCAATAATTCCGTCAAAGGTCTTGGCAACATCTGTAAAGTTAGCGATGGCTCCACCGATTATTAGAATTTTTGGCCTTCCTTGAGGGTCTTTGTGGCGTGTCATAAGGTCTAATACTGTCTTTACGTACTCTCTGGTTTCTGCCCTTGAAGGGTTTCCTGAGTACTCTCCGTAGTTTGCAAGCTCTTTAACATATCCAAGGTCTGCTACTGTGTCTGCGTAAACTACAGATGCTCCTCCTCCTGCAACAAGGGTCCATATCCTGCCTTCAGGGTTAAGGATTGTTAGCTTTAAGGAAGCTCCGGACTTTTCGTCCATCTCCTTTATGTACTTCTCTTCTGGAGAGAGCTCTCCGCCAAAGCCTGCGGGGAATTCAAGCTCTCCCCACTTCCTGCCAACGAGGAACTGGGCCGTGTCGTCAACCCTTCCTACAAAGTCTAATGGATATACCTTGTTTTCAACCATAACCAGAGGGTTAATTTCTAAGTAAGCAAAGTGCATGTCCCTAAAGAACCTATAAAGTCTTTTTACAAAGTCTGCGTACTTTTCTTTGTCCTTAATCTCTTGAGGTACGTTTTCCTCTATGAGCCTGTCTATCTCCTCCTCTGTTGCAAGGGGAGGTATAACCACCTCTTTTACCTTGTCCCAGTTTTCTTCAACATCAATTCCTCCAAATGCAGACATGTATATGTGGTCTCCGTCGTATCCTAAGGTCATAGCTACGTAGTACTCGTCTTCTGGAGCGTGGGGAACGCAAGGTTCAATTAGGAAGTGGGTAAGTTTCCCTTTTTTGCCTTTAATTTCAACTTCTTCTTCCATCTTCTCTCTTATCCACTTCTTTGCAGTCTCATAGTCAACATCGCAAGGTTTCTCTTTTTTAAAGAGAATAAGCCCCAACTTTCCCCTTTTCCCAAAGAGCATGTCTGGCTTAGCAACTAAGGGGAGCTCCTTTAACCAAGGGTACTTTTCAGGGAGAGAGTCAAGGTCTGTTTCTGGGGTCACCAGAACCGACTTAAAGTCATACTCAAATTCAGGAGCGAAGTACTCCTTCCAGTGTTGGGCAAGTATCCTCTTGCCGTCGTACTCCCTAATTCCTCTCTGAGCCATCTATTCCTCCTTTTAAGTGCTTTCATATTAAAAAGGGGGGCTTAGCTGCCCCCCAATTTTAACAACTTTTTTACACATTGTTTACAGGCTTTCAATTATCTCGTTAAGGGTCTTAGAAGGTCTCATGGCAGCGTTTGCCTTTTCGTCGTTGGGGTGGTAGTAGCCTCCAATGTCCTTTGGAGAGCCTTCAGTTTGTGCTATCTCTGAGAGGATTTTCTCCTCGTTCTCTATCAGCTTTGCAGCTATCGGTTCAAACACTTTTGCAAGTTCGGCATCTTCATTTTGAGCTGCAAGCTCTTCGGCCCAGTAGCGGGCAAGCCAGTAGTGGCTTCCCCTTGTGTCAAGCTGACCTACCTTCCTCTTTGGAGTCTTGTCGTTGTTAAGGTAGCGTTCAACAGCCTTTGAGAGGGTTTCTGCCATAACAAGTATTTTCTTGTTCTCACTTCCACCTTGTTTGTAGGCGAGCTTTAGAGACTCTACAAGTGCAAGGTACTCTCCTAAGCTGTCCCACCTTAAGTGTCCCTCTTTTGTAAACTGCTGAACGTGCTTAGGTGCTGAACCTCCAGCACCGGTTTCAAATAGTCCACCTCCTGCAATTAGGGGAACTATTGAGAGTGCCCTTGCTGAGGTTCCAACTTCAATAATCGGGAATAGGTCCGTTAAGTAGTCCCTTAAAACGTTTCCGGTAACGGAGATGGTGTCAAGGCCTTTTCTAAACCTCTCTAGGGTAAACTTCATAGCCTCCCTTGGAGGTTTAATGTAGTACTCAACGCCTTCTAGGTCGTACTTGTTGAGCTCTTCCTTGACCTTTTCTATCAGTTCTCTATCGTGAGCCCTTAAAGAGTCAAGCCAGAAGACTATTGGAAGACCTGTTTCCTTAGCTCTGTTAACTGCCAACTTTACCCAGTCTCTTATTGCAATGTCTTTTGTGTGGCAGCTCCTATAGATGTCTCCCTCTTCTAGTTCGTGTTCCATTAGAATGTTCCCTTCTTCGTCAACTATCCTGATTTTCCCGTCTGCAGGTGGGAAGAAGGTTTTATCGTGGGAGCCGTACTCTTCGGCTTTCATTGCCATAAGGCCTACGTTCTGAACTGTTCCAACTTTCGTTGGGTCAAACTGTCCTCTAACTTTAGCGTCTTCTACAATCTCTGAGTACATTGTTGCATAACACCTATCTGGAACAGTTATGACGCAGTCTTCGGTTTCTCCACTTGGTCCCCAACCTTGAAGGCCGTTTTTAATTACAGCAGGAATTGAAGCGTCAATTATCACGTCGTTTGGCCTGTGGAGGTTTGTAATGCCTTTGTCTGAGTCAACCATGTAAAGGCGCGGTTGCTCTTTGTAGATTTCTTCCAAGGTTTTCTTAATTTCTTCTTGTTTTTCTGGAGGTAGTTTTGAGAGTTTATTTTCAAGGTCAATGAGGCCTTTGTTCGGGTCAAAGCCTATTTCTTGGAGCTCCTTCCCGTGCCTTTCAAAAAGCTTTTTAAAGAAAACCCTTATTGCGTCCCCAAATATTGCAGGGTCTGAGACTTTCATCATCGTAGCTTTAACGTGGAGGGAAAAGAGTATGTCCTTCTCTTTAGCGTCGTTTATTACTTCTTCAAGGAATTCCTTTAACTTTCTACGGCTCATAAATGTTCCGTCTATTACGTCTCCCATTCCTACTTCTATCTCTTTTAGAACTTGAACGTTTCCGTCCCTATCTACGAACTCATAGCGAATTTTGCCGTCCTTCTTAATCGTTATAGACTTTTCGTTCTCATAGAAGTCTCCGCTTTTCATGTAAGCTACATAGCTTTCAGACTTTGGAGAAACTTCCCTCATCTTGTGAGGGTGTTTTTTGGCGTAGTTCTTAACCGGAGGAGCAATCCTCCTGTCGGAGTTCCCTTGCCTTAAAATTGGGTTGACTACGGAACCTACACACTTGTCGTACTTAGCCTTAATTTCTCTCTCTTCCTCGGTTTGCGGGTTTTCGGGGTAGTCTGGAAGGTCGTACCCTTGAGATTGGAGCTCCTTTATAGCTTCAATTAGCTGAGGAACGGAAGCTGAGATGTTGGGAAGCTTAACTATGTTTGCTTCAGGTTTCCAAACGAGTTCTCCAAGGTAAGCAAGGTCGTCTGGTTGATAACCAAACTGAGCGAGAATCCTTCCCGCAAGAGATATGTCTTTAAGGTCAACTTCAACATCTGCATGTTTTAGGTATTGCTTTATAATAGGAAGAAGGGAATAAGTTGCAAGTAATGGTGCTTCATCTGTTTTCGTCCAAACTACCACTGGCCTTTTTGCCATTTCTCCTCTCCTCCTTTAGTTTTAAGGTTAAAGGGGAGGAAAACCTCCCCAAATTAGTTGGTTTTGCCTTCAAACTTCTTCTTAACGTAAGCAAGAACCCCCCCGGCCTTGATTATCTCTACTTGCCTCTTGTTAAGGCCGTGTTTGGTCGGAATGGAGATTCCCTTTGTCCTGTTTATAACGGTAATTATGTTGTCATCTCCAGGAGCGAAGTTTGAAAGGTCTATTTCAAGGAGGTCTCCTTGGTCAATCTTGTCGTAGTCTTCCTTGTTTACAAATACAAGGGGAAGTATTCCAAAGTTTATTAAGTTTGCGTGGTGAATGCGGGCAAAAGACTTAGCTATAACTGCTTTTATTCCTAAGTACATTGGGCCGATTGCTGCGTGCTCTCTGGAAGAACCCTGTCCGTAGTTCTCTCCTCCTACTATAAAGCCTCCTCCTTTCTCCTTTGCCCTTTGGGCGAAGGTTTCGTCAACAACCGAGTAAACGTACTCTGAGATTGCAGGGATGTTTGAACGCAGAGGAAGGATTTTGGCTCCTCCCGGGATGATGTGGTCTGTGGTTATGTTGTCTCCCACTTTAAGGAGGACTTCCCCTTCAAGCTTGTCTCCTAAAGGTTCCTTATATCCTACATAATTGATTGTTGGCCCTTTAAATACTTCAACCTCGTCAGGGTCTGCAGCTGGAGCGTAAATCATTGAGTCGTCAATTTCAAACTTCTCTGGAAGGAATACTTTAATCTCTTCAAGACCTAAATCCCTTGGGTCTGTTATTACTCCCTTCATAGCCGTTGCAGCTGCAGTTTCAGGTGATGCTAGGTAAACTTCGGCATCTTTTGTCCCTGAGCGGCCGTAGAAGTTCCTGTTAAAAGTCCTAACGGAGACGCCCCCTGAAGGAGGAGCAAATCCCATTCCTATGCAAGGACCGCAAGCGTTTTCAAGTATCCTAAAACCTGCCCTTAAGAAAACGTCGTAGTAGCCTTCTTTGTCCATCATTCTTAAGACCTGTTTAGAGCCCGGGGAGATGGCTGCAGATACGAGGGGGTGCACCATCTTGCCTGTTTGTTTAAACATCTCTCCTACCCTTTTAAGGTCTAAGTAGGAGGAGTTTGTGCAGGAACCGATTGCTACTTGGTGAACTCTCAATCCTTCTACTTCTTTTACCTTCTTAACGTTGTCGGGCATGTGTGGGCAGGCAATTAGAGGCTCAAGCTCTGAAAGGTCTATGTCTATGACTTCGTCGTAAGTTGCGTCTGGGTCCGCTTCAAGGGGTCTCCACTGAGCTTCCCTTCCTTGAGCTTTCATGTATAGGTATGTTTGCTCATCGCTTGGGAAGATTGAGGTTGTTGCTCCAAGCTCTGCTCCCATGTTTGTTATTGTTGCCCTTTCTGGAACAGTTAGGTACTTGACTCCTTCTCCTCCGTATTCAAATATCTTTCCTACTCCTCCTTTAACAGTTAACCTGCGGAGGAGCTCAAGGATTATGTCCTTTGCAGAGACGAAAGGCTTTAGCTTGCCGTAGAGGTTTACCCTTACGACTTTGGGCATTGTAAGGTAGAAGGGCTCTCCTGCCATTGCAAGGGCTACGTCCATTCCTCCGGCTCCGATTGCAAGCATTCCTATTCCGCCGGCAGTTGGAGTGTGGGAGTCTGAACCTAGAAGGGTTTTCCCTGGAATTGCAAACCTTTCAAGGTGAACTTGGTGGCATATTCCGTTTCCAGCTTTGCTAAAGTAAATTCCGTATTTTGCCGCTACCGTTTGAAGGAATAGGTGGTCGTTTGCGTTTTCTGGCCCTCCTGCCTGAAGGGTGTTGTGGTCAACGTAGGAGACTGAGAGCTCCGTTTGGACTTTTGGAAGTCCCATAGCCTCAAAGTGAAGGTAAGCCATGGTTCCCGTTGCGTCTTGAGTTAGCGTCTGGTCAATTTTAATGGCAATTGGTTTTCCCGGGGTCATGTCCCCTTCAACGAGATGGGTTTTAAGGATTTTCTGGACGATGTTTAGTCCCATTTCTCCTCCTATATTAATTAACTTTTAAATTGTATATAACCTCCGAAATTATGTAAAAATTTTGTAAAAAATTCAAGGAGAGAAAGTGGAGCCGAAAGTAGTTGAGGGGAGAGTTCCTGTTTACATATACGCTCAAGAGATTGAGCCTGAC
>JALSNF010000028.1 GCA_026987115.1 Desulfurobacteriaceae bacterium | reverse complement strand
GAAAGCCTGGTGCCCATAGCGGCGGGGAAACACCCGAAACCATTCCGAACTCGGAAGTTAAGCCCGCCAGCGCCGATGATACTGCCTGCGGGAGCAGGTGGGAAAGTAGGGCGGTGCCAGGCTTTTTTTATTTCTCTCCAAATTAACTTGCCCAGGAGGTCGGTTATGGAGCTTTGGGTAAGGGATGGAGGGAAAGTCGTTAAGTATCAAGGTTCTTTAAAGAAAGTTTTTGAGGAACTTCTCTCTTCCTCTTCTGGTTCTCCAGAGATTTTAGCTTTTAACGGTACTAAAAGAGAGAGAAGGCGTTTTAAAAGGGAGCTTCGTAAGGCCGGTAAAAATGTTCTTAAAGCGGCTGACAACTATCTAAAGTGGTATAAAAGCTGTAAAAGGCTTTTTAATTAAATTGTTTTAAAAAGTAAGTTTTTTTCTGCTTTAACTGTCTAGTTAACAGTTTTCTATAGCTGTAGTTGCTTAACCTGGTTTTCTTTTATTTAGTAGCTTGGATAAGTGCGGGCAAATGCCCGCTTTAGTTCCCCTTCCCTCCCCTTAAAGGATTTTTCATCCTTTTCGCTTTGATATATTATTCTTTTTATAGGTCAAATTTTGACCCTATTCATCATTTTTTTTTGTAAATTTTAAGCTTTTGATTTAGTAGTTTTTGGCTTTCTCTTAGAAATTCTTTAAATCTTTTCTGATTTTCTCTTAGTTGGTAGCTAATGCCTTTAATGTTCTTTTTAAGCTCTTTTTTTCTTGCTATTTCTATTATTTGAGGATTGGGACTTATAAGTTTTATTGCCTTTTCAACTAGAAACCAACTTGCAAATCTCTTTCCTGTAAAGCCTACTAAGTAGGTAAGTATTCCCGTTTCTGTTTTTTCTATGTGGAATTGAAAGGGTGAGAATTTTATTTCTTTTCTAATTTCTGTTTCTGTAGCATAGTTTTTGGAAAATATTACTCCAAATAGGAAAGGGAGCTCCTTAGGTATTTCAAAAGTTAGCTCTTCCCTTTTTATGTTGTCTCCTTCTGGAAGGCGGGTTTCTATAGGTATTATTTTTTCTATTCTTCCTATGAGGAAAGTCTTGATAGACTTCTTCTCTGTTAATGAGGACAGATAAAAGAGACCGTTGTAGTTAAATATTTTAAGAGGAAGTATTTTATAGAACTTGTTTTTATATTGAATGTAAATTTGCTGTCTTTTCAATATGCTTGTTATCAACAATTTAAATAGTTTTTCTTCAATTTTTATGGTTCTTTCGTTAAAAGTCGGCACTCTTTCAAAGGAGGATTTTAGAATTTCCCTTTCTTCTTCTCCCAGTTCTTTTTCGTATCTTGATATAATTTCAAAAGCCTCTTTGAAAAGAGGTATTTCCTTATAGGTTTTTGGGTAAAAGGATAGGATAAAGATGAAGCTTGCAATTTCTTCAAAGCTGAGATAGAAAAGAGACTTAAACCTTTCCTTTTCTATTTTCCATAGTTTCTCCTTCTTTTTCTCTTTTGTCTTGATGTAGCCTAGTTCTTCTAATGTAATCAGGCTCCTTAGTAGTTTTCTTCTCTCCGTTTTTTCTGTCGTTGACTTTAAGACTCCTTTACTTTTAAGCTTTCTGTAAAGTTCTGTTGTTGATAAGTATTCTTGGTGTTTTAGGAGTTCCTTTAAAATTTCTATTATTAGTTCTATTTTTTCCATCTTTGATGCCTTTTAAAGGTTTATAATTCATCAGATAAAGTAAAAGGGAGTTGAACGATGTTCAATAGGCTTAAGGATGAGTTTATCAAGAAGTTGGATGCAGTTTCAACTGTTGATGAGCTTGAGGCTTTAAGGGTTGAGTTTTTAGGTAAGAAAGGAAAGTTAACTGAGATGTTAAAGAGGATTCCCAGTCTGCCTAAAGAGGAAAGGAGAGAGTTTGGACAAGCTTGCAATAGGCTTAAAGAGGAGTTTGAGAGGGCTTTAAGGGAGAAAGAATCCCTGTTAAAGGAAAGGGCTTTAGAAGAGAAGTTGAAGAGGGAAAGGATAGACATTACGCTTCCGGGAAGGAGAAAGGGAGTAGGGGCACTTCATCCTATTACTAAGACTTTAAAGGAAATTGTGAGGATATTTACCAGTATGGGTTTTTCTGTGGAGGAAGGGCCCGAGGTTGAGACTGACTTTTATAACTTTGAGGCTTTAAACATACCTAAAGGTCATCCTGCAAGGGAAATGCAGGATACTTTTTACGTTTCAGATGAGGTCCTTTTAAGGACTCATACTTCTCCGGTGCAGGTTAGGGTTATGGAGAGGAGCTCTCCCCCAATTCAAATTATCGCTCCGGGAAAGGTTTACAGGAAAGATGCTGACATTACCCACACTCCTATGTTTCACCAGGTTGAAGGGCTCGTGGTTGACGAGAAAGTCACCTTTTCTGAGCTTAAAGGTGTTTTGGAGCTCTTCCTTAAAGAGGTTTTCGGTTCCTCTACTAAGGTTCGCTTCAGGCCTTCTTACTTTCCCTTTACAGAGCCCAGTGCTGAAGTTGACATAGGTTGCGTGATTTGCGGTGGGAAAGGATGTAAAGTCTGTAAAGGTACTGGATGGCTTGAGATTTTAGGATGTGGTATGGTTGACCCAGCCGTTTTTAAGGCTGTTGGTATTAACCCAGAGGTTTATCAAGGCTTTGCCTTTGGTATGGGAGTTGAGAGGATTGCTATGCTTAAGTACGGAATTGACGACTTGAGGCTCTTTTTTGAAAACGACATTAGATTTTTAAGACAGTTTAGGGGTGCGTAGAATGAGGATTACTTATAACTGGTTAAAGGAATTTATAGACCTTGAGGACTACTCTCCTCAGCAGGTTGCAGAGATTTTAACTAACGTGGGAATAGAGGTTGACTCTGTTAGGTATGCCGGTGAGAGCTTAGAGAAGGTTGTTGTTGGGAAGATTATTGAGATATCAAAACACCCTAACGCAGATAGGCTTAAGATTTGTCAGGTTGACGTTGGAGATACTGTTCTTCAGATAGTTACCGGAGCTGACAATGTCTTTGAGGGAGCTTTTGTCCCCGTTGCTCTTCACGGTGCAAAACTTCCTGTTGGAGTCAGGATAAAAAAGAGTAAGTTAAGGGGAGTTCTGTCAAACGGTATGCTCTGCTCCGAAGAGGAGTTGGGCTTGGCAGACTCTTCTTCGGGGATAATGATTTTGCCTGAGAATTTAGAGTTAGGGAAGGATGTTAAAGAGGCTCTGGGGCTAGACGATTGGGTGATTGAGTATGAGATAACTACGAACAGGCCCGATGCCCTCTCAGTTTTGGGAGTTGCAAGGGAATTGTCTGCAGTTATAGGGAGACCTTTAACTCTTCCTGAGACTTCGTTTAAAGTTGGGGAGTTTGAGGCGGTTGAGGAGGCTTCCTTAACGGTTTTGGATTCTGCAGCTTGTCCCAGATATGAAGGCTACATCGTTAAGGGGATAGAAAATAGAGAGTCTCCTTTGTGGATGAAAGTTAGGCTTTACCTCGTTGGGCTAAGGCCTATAAATGCCGTTGTTGATATTACTAACTATGTTATGTATGAGCTGGGGCAACCTCTACACGCTTTTGACCTTAATAAGTTAAAGGGCAAGGAAGTTGTAGTCAGGAGAGCTGAAGAAGGGGAGAGGATAAGGACCCTTGACGGAGTTGAAAGGGAGCTTTCTAAAGAGGACCTTGTTATTGCCGATGCAGAAAAGCCGGTTGCCATTGCAGGAATTATTGGAGGAGAGGAAAGTAAAACGGACTTTTCAACTAAGGAGCTCCTTTTAGAGTCTGCCCACTTTGAGCCTATGACCGTAAGGAGAACGGCAAAGAGGCTCGGCATATCTACTGATTCTTCTTACAGGTTTGAAAGGGGAGCTGACATTGAAGCTTGTCCTTTTGCGGCAGAGAGGGCCCTTCATTTAATTCAAAAACTTGTGGGAGGAGAAGTTGCTAAGGGCTCCCTTTCCTTCTACCCGAAACCTTACACTCCTAAGGTGATAGTATTTAACCCGATTAAGGCTAACCGCATATTGGGAGTAAACATTCCTGCAAGGAAATCTTTTGAGATACTCTCCTCTTTAGGTTTTTCTGTAAAGAAGGAGAGGGATTACATAGTCGTTAAGGTTCCCTCTTGGAGGAGGTATGATGTTGGAAGGGAGATAGATTTAGTAGAGGAGGTTGTTAGGATATTCGGAATGAAGAACTTGCCCTCCTCTTATCCCTTGATGCACTCAGATGTTGAGAAAAACTACTTCCCCTTTAAGGTTTTAAGGATAAAAGAGTTCCTTTCAGACCTTGGTTTAACGGAGGCGATAAATTACTCTTTTGTAGGGAAGTCTCTCTATTCAAACTTCTCCCTCTCTACTGACGACCTGATAGAGATTAAGAATCCCCTGTCTTCAGAGTGGGTCTATATGAGGGACCGTCTTTTCCCGAGCTTGGTTAATAACCTCGTAAAGAACATAAAGAGGAATGAGAGGGACGTTTTCCTCTTTGAAGTGGGAAGAGTGTTTGTTCCCTCTTCAGGGGAGCTCCCAGAAGAGCCTTTAAGGCTCTCATTTGCTTTAACGGGAAAAGTTAAAGAGGACCTTTACTCCCTAAGGGAAGTTGACTTTTACGACGGAAAGGGTATCGTTGAGGAGCTTTTAGATTTCTTAAGGCTTCCCGGAGAGTTTGAGAGGGAAGAGGAACTTCCCTTCCTTCACCCTGGACAGAGCGCAAAAGTAAAAGTTTTAGGGAAAGAAGCAGGTTTTGTAGGAAAGCTTCATCCTAAAGTTCTTGAGGCCTTTGACGTTAACCAGGACATTATCTTGTGCGAGCTTTCCTTAGACCTTCTCTTGGAGCTCTCAAGCTCTCGCCAAGTGAAGTTTGAAAAGCTGGCAAAGTTCCCTCCTGTTATGAGGGATATTGCGGTAGTAGTTGACGAAGAGACTCCGGTTGCCCAAATTGAAAGGGTAATAAGAAACTCTGCAAAATACCTTGAGAAGTTGACTCTCTTTGACGTTTATAGAGGTAAGGGAGTTCCTGAGGGTAAAAAGAGCGTTGCCTTTTCTCTTACTTTTAGGGCTCCCGACAGAACCCTTTCAGACCAAGAGGTTAACGGGATTTTAGACAAAATTGTTAACGCTCTTGGTAAAATAGGAGCTAAACTTAGGGCCTAAGAGGAAGATTGTGAGTTTGCCTACTACTTTAGAAGTTGTTATATGTGGGAGAAAGTACACTATAAAGACGGATAAAGACCCTGAATACGTTAAAAAGCTAGCAAGCCGTCTTGAGGTTATGGTTGAGAAGATAAAGACTGGCAACAGCAGGGTAACTTTTGACAAAGCCCTAGTTGTTGCCTGCTTTTACCTTTTAGACGAAAACGAGCTTTTGAAAGAGCAAATAAAGGAGCTTGGAAAGGAGATAAAACGCCTTGAAGAAGGAGCCAAGCTCTTGATAACAAATAAAAACCCTTCTACTTGACAATCTTCCTTAAAGGCCCCTAGAAAACTTAGGGGTTAGTAATGTGAAAGAGAGGATAAGACAGGAGCTCTTGGCTAAAAGGCTTCTACTTACGCAAGAGCAGATAGCCTCTAAGAGCTTGAAGATAGCCGAAAGCTTGAGGGAGCTCCTAAGTAGGTATAAATACAACTCCTTCCTCTTCTTCTACCCTGTAAAAGGAGAGCCTAACCTCTTGGGCCTTGCAGAGCTCTTTTTAAAAGAGGGAAAGGTAGTTGCCTTTCCCAAAGTTGTTGGAAAAGAAATTTGCCCTCTTAAAGTCTCCTCTCTTAAAGAACTCTCTTTAGGTAAGTTCGGAATTATGGAGCCCTCTTACAAAGCTGACAGGCTCTTAAAGGAAGTTGACGTTGTTATTACTCCCGGAGTTGCCTTTGACAGGGAATGCTACAGGCTTGGATATGGGGGAGGCTTTTACGACAGGTTCTTTTCCCACTTCCCCGTGAAACTTAAAGTAGGAGTTTGCTACTCTTTCCAGCTTTTAAACTCCCTGCCGAGGGAGCCTTTTGACGTTCCAGTTGATTTTGTGATTACAGAAAAAGAGAGAGTAAGGAGGAAAAGATGGAATCGCTGCTAGTTGCGATATTTGCACTTTTTGCCGGCATAACAGGTGGTTATGCAGTTGGAGTTAAGAAAGGGCAGACGGTAAGGGAAGATTTTGAAAAAGAGTTAAAGGAGAAGGCAGAAAGGGAGGCTAAGGAAATACTTTCAAAGGCAGAGAGGGAGGCTCAGGAAGTTAAAGAGAAGGCCGAAAAGCTCCTTTTAGAGGCAAAAGAGAAGTACGAGGAGATGAAAAGGCAGGCTTTAGTAGAGGCTAAAGAGGAGCTTTTAAAAGAGAGGGAGAAGGTAGAAGAGGAGCTTAAAGAGAAGAGAAGGGAGTTAAGCGAGCTTGAGAAGAGGCTTTTAAGGAGGGAAGAATACTTAGATAAGAGAGAGGCTACCCTTGATAAAAGGGAAGAGAACTTAGACAAAAGGGCATCCTTCCTTGACAAGCTTGAAACTGAACTTGAAGAAAAGAGAGCTGAAGTTGAAAGGCTTGAAGCTGAGCTTTTAGAGAAGGAGATGAAAGTAAATAAACTACTTCAGGAAGAGATTAAGAAGCTGGAAGAGATATCCGGTATGAGCCAAGAAGAGGCTAAAGAAGAGCTTATGAACAGGATGGAGGGGGAAATCAGGAAAGAGTTGGCGGTTAAGTTTAAGAAGATAGAAGAGGAGTTTGAGCTAACGGCGGAAAGAAGGGCTAAAAAGATTCTTGCTACTACGATTCAAAGGTTGGCAACTGAAGCTATTGCAGAGACTACCGTTTCAGTAGTTGACCTTCCAAACAACGAGATGAAGGGAAGGATTATAGGTAGGGAAGGTAGGAACATTAGGGCCTTTGAGCTTGCTACGGGAGTTGACCTTATAATTGACGATACTCCCGAGGCGGTCACTATTTCCTGTTTTGACCCTGTAAGGAGGGAGATTGCAAGGATTGCCCTTGAAAGGCTCGTTGCCGACGGCAGAATTCACCCTGCCAGGATAGAGGAGGTCGTTGAGAAGGTTAAGCAGGAGATTGAGCAAGAGATTCTCAACGCTGCAGATGAAGTTCTCTTTGAGCTGGGTATAGACAACGTTCACCCTGAGCTTAAAAAGCTTTTAGGGAAGCTGAAGTTTAGAACAAGCTACGGACAGAACGTTTTAAACCACGTTAGGGAAGTTGCTTACCTATCTGGAATGATTGCTGCCGAGATAGGTGCAGATGTTAAGCTTGCCAAAAGAGCAGGTCTCTTTCACGACATAGGTAAAGCTATAACTCACGAGGTTGAAGGTTCCCACGCCATAATAGGGGCAGAGCTCCTTAAAAAGTACGGCGAGCCCGAGGCAGTCGTTAACGCAGCTGCAGCTCACCACGGAGAGGTTGAGTTTACAACCGTTGAGTCAATATGTGCTTCTACTGCTGACGCCCTTTCTGCTGCAAGGCCCGGAGCTAGGAGAGAGAGCCTTGAGGCCTACATTAGGCGTATAGAAAAACTTGAGAGCATAGCGGAGTCGTTCCCTGGAGTTATGAAAGCCTTTGCGATTCAGGCTGGAAGGGAGATAAGGATAATGGTTGAACCAGATAAGATTACTGACGAAGAGGCAGCCTTCTTGGCTCACCAGATTTCAAGGAGGATAGAGGAAGAGGTCCAGTACCCGGGTCAGATTAAAGTTACCGTTATAAGGGAGACAAGGGCCGTTGACTATGCAAAGTAAGAAGTTCTTGGTAGTGGGAACTGCCGGCCACGTTGACCACGGGAAAACGACTCTCGTTAAAGCTTTAACCGGCATTGATACGGATAGGTGGGAAGAAGAGAAAAAGAGGGGAATGACTATTGACCTTGGTTTTGCCTACTTGGAGCTCCCAAGTGGCACTTTAATAGGGATAGTTGACGTTCCAGGACACGAGAAGTTCTTAAAGAACATGCTTGCGGGAGCTCACGGCCTTGACTTGGTCCTCTTTGTTATTGCGGCAGACGAGGGGATAATGCCTCAAACGAAAGAGCACTTGACCGTCTGTCAGAGCTTGGGGACGAAGAAGGGAATTGTCGTTATTACAAAAAAGGACTTGGTTGACAAGGAGTGGCTTGAGCTCGTAAAAGAAGAGGTTGCCTCATTTTTAAAGGGAACTTTCCTTGAGGGAGCTCCCGTAGTTGCAGTTTCCTCTAAAACGGGAGAGGGCTTAAAAGAGCTTGTAAGAGAAATTGAGAAGATTTCAGAGGAAATAGAGCCAAAGAGCAGTAAAGGGATTTTAAGGCTTCCCGTTGACCGCTCTTTTACCGTAAAGGGTTTTGGGACGGTAATAACCGGAACTCTCATTTCGGGCAAGGTAAGAGTTGGAGATAATCTGGAGGTTCTCCCTAAAGGGCTTAAGGTTAAGGTAAGGGGCCTTCAGGTTCACGGAAAGGAAGTAAAGGAAGCCTTTGCAGGCCAGAGAACGGCAGTTAACTTGAGCGGAGTAAAGAAAGAAGAGGTAAAGAGGGGAGACCTCCTTGCTACTGTAGGCTACCTTAAGGCTACTTCGCTAGTTGACGCTGTTTTGGAGCTCTCAAAGGATGCAGAAGTAGTAATTACTTCCGGTTTTAAAGTTCACTTCCACCACTTAACTAAAGAGGTAGAGGGGGAGGTTTTCTTGATAGATAAAGAGGAGCTCTACCCTGGAGAGAGGGCCTTTGCTCAGATAAGGCTTAAGGGAGAAATCGTTCCCCTCTTTAACGACAGGTTCGTTATAAGGAATTATTCCCCTGCAAGGGTTATAGGAGGAGGCAAGGTTTTAGACCCCTTACCTTCAAGGAAGTTTAGGAGGAAACTTAAGGAGGACTTCCTTTTAAAACTCAAAGGGCTTTCCGGTCAAGACCTTAAAGAGGTTCTCCTTGTCCACCTTAAAGATAAGGAGCCTTTAAAGAAAAAGGAGCTCGTTCAGCTTTTAGCTCTTCCTCCTGAAGAGGTTGAAGAGCTAGTAGAAGAGCTTTTAAGGGAAGGGAGAATAGTTAGTGAAGGGGATTACCTGTTTACTAAAGACTTCCTTTCTGAGGTTAAAGAGGAGATTTTGAACCTTTTAAAAGAGCATCATAGCTTGGTTCCAATTTCTGAAGGAATGACTAAAGAGGAGTTAAAGGGTAAGGTTAAAGGTTCAAGGCTCCTTAGCGTTGCCCTTTCAGAGCTTCTAAAAGAGGGTAAGTTGGTTGAAAAAGGTGGCTTTTTTAGGCTTTCTGGCTTTGAGCCAAGAGAAGAGGGAGCGTACGGAGAGCTGGTTAAAGAGGTAGAGCTTGCTTTAAGGAAGACTCCCTTTTCTCCTCCTTCTTTAAAGGAGCTCTCTTCCCTTTTAGGGCAGGGGGAGGAGAGGTTAACCCCTGTAGCCTCTTACCTCGTAAACAGGAAAGGATACCACAGGGTAGGAGACTTCCTCTTTTCCCCTGAGGCCTTTGAAGAGGTCCTTTCTAAACTTAAAGAACACTTTAAACAGAAAGAGTCCCTCTCTGTCGGTGAGTTTAAGGACTACTTTAAGATAACCAGGAAAGTTGCAATTCCCCTCCTTGAATACCTTGACAGGCTCGGCTTTACCCGGAGAAGGGGAAACGAAAGGGTAAAGGGGAATTCCCTTTAATGGGAGAGCTCCTTATTAACGTCGTTTTCCCCCTTTACCTTCTAATAGGGGTTGGCTATCTCTTTGGGAAGTTAAAGGGAGAGCTTGAAACCTCTTCAATTTCTTTCTTGGTCCTCTACTTCTTCGCTCCTGCTCTTGTCTTTTCCTCCTTTAAAAGGGTGGAGCTCCCTTTAAAGTACTCCCTCTTTATCGCCTTTGCTTCTCTGTGGGTCTTCCTCTTTACTTACTCCTTTTCAAAGCTCTTTGCAAGAAAAAGGGAGCCTGCTTTTTACCTTTCTGCAACTGTTATGAACGCAGGGTATTTAGGGATTCCCCTTATCTACCTCCTTTTTGGAGAAAAGGCACTTCCCTACGGGGTGTCTTACATGGTCTTTATGGCAGTTTACCACTTTACCTTGGGCATTCTCATCCTTAACCCTGGTAAGTTAAGAGAGGGCATAATTTCTGCCCTTAAAGTCCCATTAATATACGCGGCGGTTTTAGCTTTTCTCTTTAAGGGAATCAACCTCCCTCCTGGTATAGAGAAGATTTTGGAATTGACCGGAAACTCAACGATGCCTTTAATGCTAGTTTCAATAGGAATTTCCCTATCTAAGGTCTCTTTAAAGGAAATTAAAGAAGCACTTTTAGGAACTGTTTTAAGGTTTTTAGGGGGGACTTTAGGAGCTCTCCTTTTTGTAAAAGCTGTGCCGGTTCCTCCCCTTTTGGGGAAGGTAATTTTGGTTCAGTCTTCCCTGCCTTCTGCCGTTTTAAACTTCGTTCTCTGTCAGAAGTTTAACCGTTCCCCTGAAGTTGCTGCGTCAATTATCTTCCTCTCAACTCTCCTCTTTCTCCTCTACCTTCCTTTGTTAAAGCTCCTTCTAAATTTGGTATTCTAAAGGAAACCTAAATTGGGAGAACTGGATGCTCTTTTTATTAATTCTTTTCCTCTTCCCTTCCCTCTCCTTTGGAGCTACCCTTAAGGATGAGCTCTTAGTTTGGAGTGCCGTTGAGCCTGACACCTATTCCCTTTCCATTACCGTAAAGGTTAAAGCTCCAAGAGAAGAAGGAGTCTTAAAGGCTTTAAAGACTGTAGACGACTTTTTAAGGAGGACGGGACTTCCTTACAAAGGGGGAAACTTTGGGGTGTGGCCTAAGAGGGAGTGGAATCAGGAAAAGAGGGAATACGAGTTTAAAGGTTTTGTAGGGACTGCCTCTTACACCTTTTACCTCTCCTCCCCTTCTTTACAGCTTGAAGTCTTTAAGGCTTTAAGGGACGCAAAGGAGCATGCCGACTTTATCTACGAAGTCAACAGGGTGGGTTGGGAGCTCTCTTACGGGAAAAAGCAAGAAGTTTTGGCCTCTTTAAAGTTGAAGGCCTTAAAGGAGGCAAAGAGGGAGGCTAGGGAGTTTGGAGCTCTCCTTGGGCAAAAATGTAAAATCTCTGAAGTAGATTTCTCAAATTCACCCTTTCCCGTTTATAGAGTTCTTACTAAGGGGATTGGAGCTCCCCTCCCTTCAAGGGAGTCAAAAAGGATAGAAGTAAGAGCTTTACTTAAACTTAACTGTGAGTAGGAGGTAAGAGATGGTCATAGGAACGCCTCTTGGCTACAACGCTACGAAAGTTCTCCTCCTTGGAAGCGGTGAGCTTGGCAAAGAATTCGTCATAGAAGCGATGAGGTTAGGGATAGAAGTTGTTGCAGTTGACTCTTACCAATTTGCCCCTGCCCAGCAGGTTGCCCACCGATACTATGTAATTGACATGAGGGACGGAAGGGCTTTAAAAAACGTAATCTACAGGGAAAGGCCAGACTTTATAGTTCCGGAGATAGAAGCTATAGATACTGATACCCTTTTAGAGCTTGAAAAAGAAGGCTTTAATGTTGTTCCAAGCGGTAAAGCTGTGAAGCTTACTATGGACAGGATAGGCATAAGGAAACTCGCAGCAGAAGAGCTTGGACTTAAAACTTCTGCCTACAGGTTCGCTACTACCTTTGACGAGTTTAAAAAGGCCGTTGAAGATGTTGGCTACCCTGCAGTGGTTAAGCCGGTAATGAGCTCTTCAGGTAAAGGGCAGAGCGTAGTTAGGGAGCCTTCACAGCTTGAAAAGGCTTTTAAGTACGCTAAAGAGAACGCAAGGGGAAAGGGAAATGCCCTGATAGTAGAAGAGTTCATAGACTTTGAATTTGAGATAACCCTCCTTACTGTAAGGACTAAAAATCAGGGAATACTCTTTTGTGAACCCATAGGCCACAGGCAGGTAGAGGGAGACTACCACGAAAGCTGGCAACCTCAACCTATGAGCGAGACTGCTTTAAAAAGGGCAAAGGAGATGGCAGAAAAGGTTGTAGAAGCTTTAGGAGGCTACGGGATATTTGGTTGTGAGTTCTTCGTTAAGGGGGACGAGGTCTGGTTTAGCGAAGTCTCACCAAGGCCCCACGATACTGGGATGGTTACTATGGCAAGTCAAAACATGAGCGAGTTTGAAATACACCTAAGGGCGATTTTGGGACTGCCAATTCACATTGAGCTTGTCTCTCCGGGGGCTTCCTACTGTTTCCACTCTAAAAAGGAGGGAGTGGCACCTTCTTACAGGGGAATTGAAGAGGCTTTAAAGGAGCCTAACGTCTGGGTTAGGATTTTCGGCAAGCCTACTACCAGGCCGAAAAGGAGGATGGGGGTCGTAGTTGCCAGAGCTCAAAGCGTTAGCGAGGCAAGGAGGAAGGCAAGGGAAGCTGCAGCTAAGATAGAGGTAATTGAAAATGGCTAAAGAAGTTGCTACTTTCGGCGGCGGCTGTTTTTGGTGTCTTGAAGAGGCTTTTAGTAATTTAGAGGGGGTTATTGAGGTCGTGCCTGGCTACGGAGGGGGAGAGCTGGAAAACCCCACTTACGAGGAGGTGTGTTCCGGCACTACCGGACATGTAGAGGTGGTTCAGGTAGTTTACGACCCAAGTAAAGTTTCCTATAAAGAGCTCCTTATAACTTACTTTACTTCAATTGACCCTACAGACGGCAAAGGTCAGTTTGCAGATAGGGGAAGTCAGTACAGGCCCGTTATCTTCTACCACAATGAGGAGCAGAGAGACTTGGCTCAGAAGGCGTTAAAGGTTTTAAGAGAGAGTTCCCTCTTTAACGGAGAGATTGCCGTTTCAGTTGAGCCCTTTAAAAACTTTTACCCTGCAGAAGAGTATCACCGTAAGTATTACTTAAAAGAGCCTTTTAGATATCTTTACTATAAGGAAGCTTCAGGTAGGAAGGCTTACTGCCAGGTTGTTTGGGATAGGAAGGGTGGAAGGAGGCTTTTGGAGGAGGGACTTTGAGCTCCTTTAAAGCTTATGCCCTTCAATTTGAGAGTAAACCTTGCTCATTTAATTTAAACTACTCAACTCTCCTTTCCCTTTTAAACTTTGTAGAGAAAGGTTCTTTGGTTGTCGTTCCTGAAGTCGCGGCAACAGGTTTTTGCTATTCAAACTTAAAAGAGGCCGTTTCTTTCTCTGAAAAGGTGTTTGGGGAGCTCCTAGACTTTTCCAAGGGGCTCTCTTTAACCGTCGTCCTCACTGGCTTTGAATTAATTAACGGTAAGCTTTTCAACTCTGTAAAGGTTTTTGATAGGGGAAGGGAGCTCCTTTCCCGTGGGAAAGTAAAGCTCTTTAGGCCCGGAGGAGAAGAGGAGTTCTTTGAGAGAGGAGACTTAAGGAGCTTAAAGGTTGTTGAAACCTCTTTAGGGGTAGTTATTGCGCCTTTAATTTGCTTTGAGCTCAGGTTTTCGGAAGTTTTAACCTCTTTAAAGGAGCAAGGTGGAGAGCTCTTTACCGTTTCTGCTCAGTGGGGAAGGGCCAGGAAAGAGCACTGGGAGTGTCTGATTAGGTCAAGGGCTATAGAGTACCAGCGTTTCTTCGTAGGGGCCAACGGAAGCGGTAAGGAAATGGCTGGAAGTTCCATGATTGTTGACCCTTGGGGAAGGGTTATTTCTTACGGAGGAGACGCTTTAGGGATTGTAGAGGGGAAGATTTCCCCCTCGGTAATAGCCCAAGTTGAGGCTAAACTTCCCCTTAACAGTTAACTTCAACTATGTTCCTGTGGATTCCCAGCTTCTTTTGCTCAATGCCCAAGGCAAGTCCTATTAGTTGGGGAACGTGTAGAACCGGTATTTTAAAGCTCTCTTTAACCTCTTTTAGGGCGCGGCTTTGGTTTGCATCTAAGTTCATGTGGCACAAGGGACAAGGAGTTATAATACAGTCTGCACCGCTCTTTTTAGCGTCAATTAAGTTAAGTCCCGTTAAAAGGAGGGAGCCTTTAGGGTTGGGCCAGAAGGAGTGGAAACCGCAACACTCAAGCCTCCTTTTCCCTAAAGCTACTTCACCTCCAAGGGCTCTTATTATCCTCTCAAGGGAGTTTGGGTTCTCTGAAGGTTCAAAGCCTAATATTTCGTAAGGCCTTACAGTGTGGCAACCGTAGTAAGGGTAAACCTTCAGCCCCTTTAAGGGTCTCTTTACTTTTTCCCTTAAACCTTCCTCTCCCAAATCTTCAAGGACTACCCAGTGGAAGTGCTTAACTTCAACTTCTCCTTTGTATTCCAGGTTAACCTCTTTTAAAAGTTCGTTAACCTTCTCTTTAAGTTCCTCGTCGTTGTCAAGGAGCCACTTTGTCTTCCTTAAGACCAAAAGGCAGGTGCTACACACCGTTATTATCGTCTTGAAACCTTCCCTTTCGGCAATTGCGAGGTTCCTTGCGTTTACTGCTAGGTCAACGGCCTCTTTTACTTCCTCTAAAACTCCTGCTCCGCAACAGCTAAACTGGGGGAGCTCTACGAGCTCCAAGTCTAATTCTTTAGCAACTGCTACCGTTGACTCGTAAAGCTCCTTTGACGCTCCCTTTGCTGCACATCCTGGGTAAAAGGCATATCTTCCCATTACTCAACCTCCATTGCAACTTTAATGAGCTTTACCAGGCTCTTGTGCTCTTTAATTGGCTTTAAGATTGGGGAGTGGGCTTTACCCTTTAACAACATCTTTATCCCTACCGGAAGGTTCTCTATAATTCCTTTAATTCCTTTAGTTCTAAGGGGTAGCAGAACCTCGTTTAGGGTTCCCGACTCAAGGAGGGACTTGTAAAAAGCCTCTACGTGGCGAGCTCCAGGGTTGTCTTTAAGCCCTACTTCAATTGAAATTCCCCTTAACTTCATTATGCCGTCAACAGGAGCAATGTGCTTTGGACATACATCTGCACACTTTTCACACCTTACGCAGTTCCACATGTTGTAGGCGTAGCCTATTTTTGCCCTCTCTCCTTTTAAGGCGTCCCTCTTGTCAACTGCGAACCTGTAAAGCCTTGCAAGCTGGAAAGGACCTCCGTACTTTTCGTCTATGTTTACTGCCGTGCAGGCGGAAAAGCAGGAGGTGCAGAGAATACAGTCTGTAAACTTATCGTACTTCTTTAGCTCCTGCGGCAGTACTTTACACTCTTCCTCTAGAGTTTGAGGAACAACTTTAGGGTCAGGTATTAGGTAGGGCTTTAACTCCTCCATTTTCTTTAGTGCACCGTCCCAATCAACTATTAAGTCCCTTATTACCTCCATGTTGTCAAGGGGTTCAATAGTTAATGTGTCCGTTTTAAACTTTTCAAGCTCTGTAATAACTTGAGTTTTACAGGCAAGTTTTGGAAAGCCGTTTACTTTTACTGAGCAGGAACCGCAAATTGCACTCCTACAGAATGCACGGAAAGCGAGGGTAGGGTCTATCTTGTCCTTTATCTGTTGAAGGACTTCAAGGAGAGTCATTCCCTTGAAGACTGTTAGCTTAAACTCTTGGTAATAAGGTTTTGTATCCTTTAGAGGATTAAACCTCTTTATCCTGAAGGTTGCCTCTCTCTTTTCCATTACTGTTCCCCCTTAGTACTTCCTCTCTTCTGGTTTAAACTTCGTTATTACAACGGGTTTCCAGGAAATTGAGAGCTCCCCGTCTTCCCTCCTCTTTATTACCGAGTGTTTCAAGAACTTCTCGTCATCCCTTTTAGGGAAGTCTTTTCTAAAGTGAGCTCCCCTACTCTCTTTCCTTTCCAGAGCTCCAAAAGCTATAGTTCGTGCCACTTCTACCATGTTTAAAAACTCTAAAGTCTGCTGAAGGTTCGTATTAAATACGCTGGACCTGTCGTAAACTTTTAACTTTTGGGCCCTTTCTCTTATCTCCTCAACTTTCTCAATGGCCTCCTTAATTCCCTTTTCCTCTCTAAATATCCCTACTCCCTTGCTCATTGCGTCGCTTAGCTGGTTTCTTAGCTCTGCTAAGTTCTCCTTTCCTTCTCCGTCAAATAGGCTTTTGATTCTTTCTTCTTCTTCCTTTACGAGGGACTCTTTAAAGGGTAAGAGCTCCCATTCTCCTACGCTCTCTGAGGCGTCTTCTCCTGCAATTTTCCCGAAAACGACTATGTCAAGAAGAGAGTTCCCTCCCAGCCTGTTTGCTCCGTGGACGGATATACAAGCGCACTCTCCTACGGCGTAAAGGCCTTTTATCTCCGTTCTTCCAAACTTATCTGCGTCAATGCCTCCCATAGAGTAGTGGGCCGTAGGCCTTACGGGTATTGGTTCTTTAATGGGGTCAATCCCTTCAAAGTCAATTGCCAACTCCCTAATTTGTGGAAGCCTTTCAATTATCTTCTTTCTTCCCAAGTGTCTTAAGTCAAGGTAAACGAACTCGTTTCCCTCCTCGTCCTTAAACCCTCTTCCCTCCATTATCTCTGTCTCTATTGCCCTTGATACTAAGTCCCTTGGGGCAAGCTCCAATTTCTCGGGAGCGTACCTTTCCATAAACCTTTCTCCCTTTGAGTTAATTAAATATCCTCCCTCTCCTCTGGCCCCTTCCGTGACCAAAATTCCGCTTCTCCTAAGCCCCGTAGGATGAAACTGAACAAACTCCATATCTTTTAAACCAACTCCTGCCCTTAAAGCCATTGCAACGCCGTCTCCAGTATTGCCTAGGGCATTAGAGGTTCTGTTCCAGTAAATCCTTGCGTGTCCGCCGGTAGCGAGTATCACGGCTTTTGCCCTTATCCCTTCTACCTTACCGTTTCTCAAGTTTAAAGCGGTTAACCCTGCCATCCTCTCTCCGTTGTGGACCAAAGAGAGGACAAACCACTCGTTTAAAAAGTGGACTCCAAACCTTATACACTGCTCATAAAGGGTTTGAAGCATTACGTGGCCTGTTTTATCTGCGGCATAGCAAGTTCTGGGAAAAGAAGCTCCTCCGAAAGGCCTTTGAGCTATTTTCCCGTTTTCTAACCTTGAAAAGGGAAGCCCCATGTGCTCCATTTCCCTTATTATCTTGGGAGCCATTTCACACATAAGCTCTACCGCATCCTGGTCTGCCAGAAAGTCGCTACCCTTTACGGTATCGTAAGCGTGCTTTTCTGGACTGTCAGGTGCCACGTTGCCTAAGGCAGCATTTATTCCTCCTTGAGCTGCTCCTGTGTGGGAGCGGGTAGGATAGACTTTACTTATAACTGCAACTTTTAGCCCCTTTTTCCTGCTGGTTTCAAGCGCTGCGTAAAGTCCCCCTCCTCCGGCTCCCACAATTACTATGTCGTAAGTAAGCATTCTTCTTCCTCCATTCCTTTTATCATTTATTTAGATTTTACTAAAGTGCTGAAATAACCTGGTAGATGTGAGTTAAGGTTCTTCTTAAGTTAATATTTTGTAAAAATTTTGTAAAATTAAAACTTACTTATTGTTAGCGGGGGTTGTAAATGTTGGAGTATGACATAGTGATAGTTGGCGGCGGCGGTGCAGGTCTTTACGCTGCCCTTTGGGCTGCAGAGAATACGATACTTAAAGTTGCCGTAATGACCAAAGTTTACCCGACCCGTTCTCATACCGGCGCTGCAGAGGGAGGAATAAACGCAGTTTTAACCCACTCTGTTGGTGATAGCCCTGAAGCCCACGCATACGATACGGTTAAGGGAAGCGATTTCCTTGCTGACCAAGATGCCGTTGACATTATGTGCAAGATGGGAGCAGCGGTTATCTACGACATAGCCCACAGGGGAGTTCCCTTTTCCAGAAGGCCTGACGGAAGGATAGCACAAAGACCTTTTGGTGGAGCCTCCTTTCCCAGGACTTGCTACGCTGCCGATAAGACCGGTTTTTACATACTTCAGACTCTCTACGAGCAGTGTTTAAAGAATAACGTGACCTTCTTAAATGAGTGGTTCTTGCTTTCCATTATCCACAACGGCGAGAAGGTGGAAGGTTTAACTGCTTGGGATATTAGAAACGGCGGGGTTCACTTGATTAAAACCAAGGCCGTGATACTTGCAACTGGAGGCCACGCAAGGGTTTACTGGAACAGGACCTCTAACGCCCTTGGGAATACGGGAGACGGAACAGCCGCTGTTTTAAGGGCAGGTCTTCCTGTAAAGGATATGGAGTTTATCCAGTTTCACCCGACAGGTCTTGCAAAGACGGGTATTCTGGTTACAGAAGGAGCTAGAGGCGAAGGAGGGTACTTGAGGAATAAGGACGGTGAGAGGTTTATGAAGAGGTACGCCCCTGAGAAGATGGAGCTTGCTCCAAGGGACATAGTTGCAAGGGCAATACAGACAGAGATAGACGAGGGGAGAGGTTGTGGCCCTAACGGAGACTATGTGTGTTTAGACTTAACCCATCTTGGAGAAAAGAGGATTAACGAGAGGCTTCCTCAAACAAGAGAGCACGCAATCCTCTACGAAGGGGTTGACCCTGTAAAGGAGCCTATACCTGTTGCTCCAACGGCCCACTATTCAATGGGAGGAATTGATACGGATAAACTCGGTAGAACTTCCATCAAGGGGCTTTTTGCTGCCGGTGAGTGCGCTTGCGTTTCCGTTCACGGTGCAAACAGGTTGGGAGGGAACTCCCTTCTTGACGTTCTCGTTTACGGTAGGCTTACTGCTCTTGAAGCTGTAAAGTACGCAGATGAGGCTAGCGATACCCAGCCTTCGGCGTCAAAGCTAAAGGACGATGAAAGGAGAATTCTAGAGCTTATGGAGGCTAGTGGAAAGGAGAGTATGCCAAAGTTAAGGAGAGAGCTTGGTGAAGTTATGATGAAACACTTTGGCGTCTTTAGGGAAGAGTCATCTATGAGGGAGGGGCTGGAGAAGATTTATGAAATAAGAGAAAGGGCTAAGGAGGTTAAGGTTTACGATACTAGTAAGAAGTTTAATACAGACCTTATTTCCGTTTTAGAGTTTTTAAACTTGGTTGAAATTGCGCCTGCTATTGCCCTTCCTGCAATTGAGAGGAAAGAGAGTAGAGGCTCTCACGCCAGAAAAGACTACCCAAAAAGGGACGATGAGAACTTCTTGAAACATTCAGTAGTTGTGAAGGGTGAGGATGGGGAGCTCTCCCTCTCTTGGAAGCCCGTAGTTATAACCAAGTTCCCTCCGGAAGAGAGGAAGTATTAAGGAGGAAGTATGGAAACCGTTAAACTTGAAGTTTTCAGATACGACCCGGAAAAGGACAAAGCTCCTTATTTTAAGGAGTACGAGGTTCCCGTTGAGGGAACTCTTTTAAATGCCCTCCTTTACATAAAGGACAACTTAGACCCTACTTTGGCCTTTAGGGCTTTCTGTAGAAGCGAAGTGTGCGGTTCCTGCTCAATGAAGGTAAACGGTAAAACAAAGCTTGCCTGTAAAACCCCGATGAGAGAGCTTTATGAAACTTGGAAAGGGAAGCCTTTAAAGATAGAGCCCTTAAACCACATGAAAGTAATAAAGGACCTGGTGGTTGACATTGATAAGCCGATAGAGAAGATGAAAACTTTAATTCCTTGGCTCGTTCCTGACCCTCGGGTAGTTCCTACTGACCCTATGCACGAAAGTATTATCTACCCTGAAGAGATGAAGGCCTACAAAGACCAAATTCACTGTATGCTCTGTTTTTCCTGTTATTCTGCCTGTGAGGCTGTTGAGGATAACGAAAGGTACAGGGGGCCTTTCGCCTTTTCAAAAGCTTACAGGTTTCAAGTTGACAGGAGAGACATAGAGACTGCGAAGGAAAAGAGGATAAGGTATGCCATATCTGGAGGACTTTGGAGCTGCGTTCAGTGCCAGAAGTGCTTGTATGTCTGTCCTAAGGGGGTAAAGCCTGCTGAGGATATACAGAACTTGAGAGGACAGGCGGTTAGAAAAGGCTTTACGGATAAACCGGGAGCTAAGAAGCTTAAGCACTTTGTTGACTGGATTTACGCTACAGGTCAAATTAACAGGCTTTACCTTCCTGAAGAGGTTTACGGTAATAGGGAAGCGAGGGAGAAGCTTACCAAGGCTTATGAGAGTATGGGAGTTGAGGTCTGGGAGGTTCCCAAACCTACGAAAGGTCTTATGAAGTTTAGGGATATTTACCTTGAAATCCTTTCAAGGGAAGAGAAGGCCTTGGAGCTTGACTTTTCTCACGTTAGGAAGATTGACAAACTTGTTAGCGATGTTTTTAAGGCAGACATCTGCACCATAGTTGATAAGGTCCACCAAAAGGAGGAGAAGACAAAGGGGCTGATAGGGAGGCTGAAAGAGCTCTTTGGAGGAAGCGATGGTTAAAGTAGGTTTTTATCAGGGTTGCTGTTTTCAGGGACAAGATGCTCACATGTTTGAGACTATGAAGGAGACTTTTAGGAGAATTGACGTTGAACTTGAGCTTTTAGAAGAGACTACCTGCTGCGGGGGAAACACTATTGATGAAGAGAACAGGAAACTCTCTTACGCTATAAACGCTAGGAACATTGCCCTTGCTGAAGCTAAAGGCCTTGATATGCTTGTTTCTTGTAATACCTGTTATATGGTAATAGCAAAGGCTAAGTTGGCCCTTGACAGGGACGAAGAGTTAAGAAGAGAGATAAACAACCTCTTAAAGGAAGAGGGACTTGAGTACAAGGGAACCAGCAAGATATATCACCTCCTTGATTTCTTCAGGGACGTTGTAGGATACGAAAAGATAAGAAAAGCGGTAAAAAGGCCTTTAAAGGGGTGGAAAGTTGCCGCTTATTACGGCTGTCATGTCCTTTATCCTAAGGAAGTTGCTATTGACAATAGCGATAACCCCTCTTCCCTTCAGGAAGTTTTGAAGGCTTTGGGAGCGGAAGTTATTGACGACTACGAGCACAAGGATTCTTGCTGCGGCTACCACTCTTTCTTTACAGACAAGAGTATGACTTTAAAGAAGTTAAATAAGATTTTGGGAAGCGTTAAAAAGGTAGGAGCCGACATAGTTGCTACTCCCTGTCCTCTTTGCTTTAAGTCTTTTGACATATATCAGACAAACATGGAAAAGCCTCCGATGGTTCCCTCTTCTTTCTTGCCTGAGTTAATGGCTTATGCCTTTGGTCTTGATAGGAAGTCTTCAGGACTTGCTCACCACTTGGTTAAAGTGGAGAAGGAGTAGCTCCCTCCTTCTCCCTGTAATACTTGCATAATTCTTTTAAAGGGCACTTGCTACAGACAGGTTTTCTTGCTTTACATATTTCCCTTCCAAGCCTTATTAGGTTGTAGTGGAGCTCCCTATTAAAGTCTCCACTAAAGTTTTCCTCCATAAACTTTGAGATTTCTTCGCTTTTCCAGTTTTCAGGGAATATGCCAAGCCTCTTTAAAACTCTTTTACAGTGGGTATCTATAGGGAAAGCGTTTTTCCCAAAACCAAACGTTAGTATTACCCTTGCGCTTTTAGGCCCTATGTAGGGAAAGGACTTTAAAAGTTCTATTGCTTCTTTATCTGGAAGTTCCTTGAGTTTAGGTTCTAGCCAATTCCAGTTCTTAACCAACTCCTTAATTGCCTTTAACTTCTGGTTGAACATGCCACAGGGCTTTACTGCTTTTATTATCTCTTCCTCGTTAAGTGCCTTTAACTTTAACAGCTTCCCTCCTGTAAGCTTTTTCAGGTTCTCTAAACACTTAAGGGCGTTCTTATCGGTAGTATTCTGGCTTAATACTGTGAAGATAGCCTCTTCTAAGGGAGGCCTGTTTGGATTGTAAGGGGTGGGGTAGGTTCTTTTTAGTGCTTTATATACTTTCTTGATTTTCTCTTTTAGCTTTCCCGTTTCCATTTTAACCTATAAAACCTGCAAGTTTTAATGCCTTTTCTAGGTCCTTTTGAAACTCCGGCTCTCCTCGTCGGTTCCTTAACAGGTATGCCGGGTGAAAGGTGGGGATGACTGCTACCTCTTTCCCGCCAACCTCTATTTTGTGCTCCTTGCCCCTTATCCGTGAAATTGGGGTCTTTTCAGGAAGGTTAAGTATCGTCCTTGCTGCAAAAGCACCTAAACAGAGGATTACTTTAGGCTCTATTAGCTCTATCTGCTTTTCAAGAAAGGGGTAGCAACTCTCTATTTCGTCAACTTCAGGGTTCCTGTTGTTTGGAGGCCTACACTTTACAACGTTCGTTATGTAAACTTTCTCCCTGTTTACTCCGTAGAGGTTAAGAAACCTGTTTAAAAGCTGTCCAGCTCTGCCTACAAAAGGCCTTCCTTGAATGTCTTCCTGCTCTCCCGGAGCCTCTCCTACGAACATTAAGTTTGTTTGAGGGTCTCCTTCCCCGAATACTACATTATTCCTCGTTTTACAGAGCCTACAGGCACAGCAGTTCTTGGCTTTCTCTTCAAGCTCTTTTAATTCCCTTAACTTATCCCTTTCCATCTCCTTTTCTCCCTTGAGCCTTACTTCTTCGTACCCAAGGAGCTCCAGGAAGTTAACAAGCTTTTCTAAGCTCATTCTTTAAAACCTCTTCCTTTAGCTCTCCGCTGTAAACCCAAGTTGTTGGCCCTTCTAAGAAAACTTCGTCCATCTCGTCGTTAAAGTAAACTTTTAGTCTTTCTCCGCTTCTTACCTCAACTTCAATTGGAGGTCTTAGCTTGAAGACCTTTGCTGCTATTAGGGCTGATGCGACGGCTCCCGTTCCGCAGGCAAGGGTTTCTCCTTCAACTCCCCTTTCGTAGGTCCTAACGATTATCTTGTTTAGTTTAACCTCTACAAAGTTAACGTTCGTTCCCTGGGGCAGGAAGAGGGGAGAGTTCCTTATCCTCTTTCCCAACTCCTCAACGTTTACCATATCTACAAAGTCAACGAATATGACCGTGTGGGGAACTCCCGTGTTTACAAAGTGAGCCTTTAACCCTTCTACGCTTAGGTTAAAGTGAAAGTCTTTTGGAGGGGTAAGCATTACTTTAACGGAGCTCCCCTTTACTTCTGCTTTAACTATACCTGCTAGAGTTTCAACTTTCATACTCTCAGGAGCTATTCCCTCTTCAAAGGCAAACCTTGCAACGCACCTCATTCCGTTTCCGCACATCTCTGCTTGGCTTCCGTCGGCGTTAAAGAACTTCCACTTAAAGTTCGCTATTTCTGAATCTTCTATTAAGATGAGTCCGTCTGCTCCTATTCCCTTTCTCCTTGAGCACAGGAGTTTTACTACTTGGCTCTGGCTTAACCCTGAGCAGAACTTGTCAAATTCCCCTGAGAGGTTGTTTATCACTATGAAGTCGTTTCCCGTTCCCTCCAGCTTTGCGAACTTTAACGGCATTAAGTTTCCCTCCAAACTTGGGGTAAGAGAAATCGCCTTAGTTTGCCTATTCTGGTCCTTGGGAGCTCCCTGTCAATAACTTTAAACTCCTTAACCTTCTTGTAAGGTTGCAGGTGTCTTGTTGTCCTTTGGAGCTCCTTCCTTATAAACTCTCTAACTTCTGCAACTCCCTCTTCTAGAAGGAGCTCAAAATCGGGCCTTATCAAGGCTTTTAACTTTCCTTCGTCGTAGAAGACTCCAACTTCAAGGATGTAGGGGCTCTTTAGTATTTCAAGCTCAATGTCTTCAGGGTAAACATTTTTCCCGCTGTCTAAGACTATTACCTCCTTTGCCCTTCCGGTTATATGAATAAAACCCTCTTCATCTATGTATCCAAGGTCTCCGGTGTAAAACCAGCCGTTTTTTATTACCTTCTCTGTCTCTTCAGGCTTGTTGTAGTAGCCCTTCATAACGTTGGGGCCTTTAACGAGTATTTCCCCACTTTCAGAAACTTTTACCTTAACCTCGTTAACTGGAAGGCCTGCAGAGCCAATTTTCTTCCTGTTAGGCCTGTTTACTGAAATTAGGGGAGAGGTCTCCGTTAAGCCGTATCCCTCTAATAGGTTAAATCCCATAGCTTCAAAGTCTTTCCAAACCTCCTCGCTTAGCTTGGCTCCGCCGCTAATCATAAACCTTAAGTTCTTACCTACTTTTTCGTGGACTTTTGAAAAGAGCTTCCTTTGAAGGGGTTTTGAACCTAATTTCCTGAAGAGTTTAAGAGCTCCCAGCACTGCCTCCCTTTTAACTTTCGGCAGCTTGTTTATCTGTGCCATTATGTTGTGGTGGATTACGTGGTAGAGTTTGGGCACTCCAACCATAATTGTTATTTTCTGCTCGCTCATAGTTTCAAGAATGTCTGTTGGAGTAAGTTTCTCTATAAAGACTAAGGGGATTTTCAAAGTTATCGGGAGAAGGACAGTTGCCATTAGAGGGTAGGTGTGGTGAAAGGGGAGGATTGCTATAAACCTGTCGTCTTCTCTTAAGAAGCCTAAGCTTTCAACTGCTCTTACGTTGTGGTCAAGGTTCCCTATGGTTAGCATTACCCCTTTAGGGTTTCCGGTTGTTCCGGAAGTGTATAGGATTACTGCAACCTCGTCTTCTCCCCTTTCTTTAAACTCTAAGGGAGCTCCTGTGTTTTTAAGGTCTGAGTCAACGTTAATTAGCTTTATGTGGTATCCTATTTTTTCAATAGCCTTTTTTGCTTTCTGGTAGTTGTGGTTGCTGGTTATTAAAAATGTAGGTTGAGAGTCCTTTAAAATGTTAAAGAGCTCCTCTTCAGACAGGAGGTAGTCAACGGGAACGGCTATTCCCCCTTTAAACAAAGTAGCGTAAAAGGCAGATATCCATTCAGGCCTGTTTTCCATAAATATTGCTACTCGGTCTTCACTTCTTAAACCGTTAAGGGACTCTTGGAGAGTTCTTATCTGGTCTTTAAGGTCTTTAAAAGTTAAAGGGAAGTAATTCCCCTTCCTCTTCCCTATTAAAATCTCCCTTTCAGGCTCGCTCTTTAGGTTGTCGTAAACTCTCTCGTAGAAGGTTCCCATTTTCCCTCTTATAGAAGGTCTATTATCTCCCTAATGTCCTTTTTCCTTTCCTCTATTATTTTGTAGAGCTCCCTTGCCCTTTTCTTTGATATGTTCTTCTCCTTAGGGATTTCCAGAACTTTTACCTTTAAGTATTTCGTTAGAGTGTCTATCTCTATTTCGTCTCCCTCTGAGACTTCTCTTGAGGCCTTTGCCGTTTTACCGTTAATTTTCACCATTCCCTTGTCGCACAATTCCTTGGCTAAGCTCCTTCTCTTTACTATTCGGGAGCTCTTTAAAAACAGGTCTATCCTCAACTCTCTTTTTCCTCCTTATGTTTGAAGGAAGTGAGAAGAGCTTTAAGAGCAGGGACATAAAGGAAGCCGTAAGGAAGCCTGAAAAGAAGGAGAGAACTATTACGAGGAAGAGTTTTGTGTGGAAAGTCCCCACAAAAGGGACAGAGACGTTAACGTCTTGGAAGTTCTGAAGAGCAAATAGGGAAACCCCGATAACTATTGCTGCAACTATTACCGAGTAAACGGTTTGTTTAAAAGTCATTTCTTCCCCTTAAAAAGTTAAGTATAGGGCCGTTAAGCCTACTACCATAAGGCATATGAGTAAGACTATCCCGTTTAAAGCCATAGAGATTCCGTGGAGTTTTAGGAACTTGTTGTAGAGCTCTTTATTAGAAGTCCTGTAAAAGTCTGCCTTTAAAAGGGAAGCTTTGGGAACGATAACCAGCCCGTTTATAAAGTTTAAAAGGTTTGCCACTAAAAGGAGCAGTAGGTTAAGCCACCCTATCGGCGTTAAAGAGCCCTTTGTTAGTAGGTAGAAAGAGACTAAAGCTATAGTTCCTAAGATGTATCCTAAGAGGAAGTACTTAGGGAATACCGCTCCAGTGTACTTTCCTGCCTCTTCTTTGGGAAGGATTTTAAAGGCTAAGGGAGCTCCAATTACCGTAAAGAAAAAGAGGCTTCCAACCCAAAGGCTAACAGAGTAAAGGTATAAAGATTTTAGCAAGAAATACATCTTACCTCCTTAAGTTATAGGTCTGTCCACTTTAACTCTATTGCGTCAACTGGGCAGTTTTCAACGCACAGTGCACAGCCGTTGCACACTTCAGGCCTCATCACTACGGCCTTCTTTAAGCTCATCTTCAAGACCCTGTTAGGGCAGACCTCAACGCATATCTTGCAGCCTATACACTTTTTATCGTCTATGTAGGGAATTACTTTCAAGTTCTTTCCTCAGTTTAAACGCCTTTACAGTGTTGTAAAGGAGCATCGTTATCGTCATTGGGCCTACTCCTCCTGGAACGGGAGTTATAGCCGACGCCTTCTCCTTTACCCTTTCAAAATCAACATCTCCTACGATTTTACCATTTACCCTGCTAATTCCAATGTCTATTACTACCGCCCCTTCTTTAACCATGTCCTCCTTTATGAGCTTTGGAACTCCCGTTGCTACGCAGAGGATGTCGGCCTCTTTCGTATAACTTTTAAGGTCTTTAGTGTGCACGTGGCATACGCTTACGGTTGCGTTGGCGTTTAAGAGCATGTTTGCCAGCGGTTTCCCTACTATGTTGCTGTGGCCAACCATTACTGCGTTTTTCCCTTGGAGCTCTATCTTATACTCTTTAAAGAACTCCATTACCCCTGCAGGAGTGCAGGGCATAAGTCCTTCCTCGTACAGTCCCAGCACGCACTTTCCCAAGTTTAAAGGGTGAAAGCCGTCAACGTCCTTTTCAGGGCTTATGTAGTTTATAACTTCTCTGCAGGATAGACCTTCTGGGAGGGGAAGCTGAACGATTATGCCGTCAACTTCGGGGTTTTCGTTTAGCTCCTTAACTATTCTGTTTAGCTCTTCCTGAGAGGTGTTTTCAGGGAGTCTTTTATCTATTGAACTTATCCCTACTTTCTTACAGGCCTTTATCTTGTTGTTTACGTAAATCTCACTTGCCGGATTGTTCCCTACTAGGACTACCGCTAAGGTGGGAGCTCTCTTAAACTTCTCCCTTATCCTCTCTACCTCTTCCTTCAGCGAGGACCTGATTTTCTCAGAGAGTTTCCTTCCGTCTAGTATAACTGCCATCCTCCCCTCTCTCGTAAAGTTGATATATCCTCCTAAAGCTCTTTACTCCTTCTTCTCCAATCTCAAAAGTAATTGCACAGAACTGAATCACTTGGGGTTTTTCGGGAACTTTAAACCTTGTAGGTAGCTGTTTTAAAAACCTCTCAAGCCCTCCTTTAACTTCCATTCCTATAATGCTGTTTAGAGCTCCGCACATCCCAACGTCTGTAATGTAGAGGGTTCCCTTTGGAAGGAGCCTAAGGTCTGAAGTTTGAACGTGGGTGTGCGTTCCGTAAACTACTGTGGCCCTTCCGTCTGCGTAGAACCCAAAGGCCTGCTTTTCCGAAGAGGCCTCCCCGTGGAAGTCAACTATTGCAAAGTCAAACTCTTCCTTCTCCACTATAAGGTCAAACACTTTGAAAGGGCTTTCAAGACATTCCATAAAAACCCTTCCCATTAGGTTGACGATTAAAACCTTCTTGCCTTTGACTTCAACCGTTAAATATCCTCTTCCGGGAGTCCCTTCAGGGTAGTTGGCAGGTCTTAAAATAGGGTACTTATCTATAAACTGGAAGATTTCCTTCTTGTCAAAGGTGTGGTTTCCTCCTGTAATTACGCTTACGCCGTAAGAAAGGAGCTTACTTACCACTTTCTCTGTTAGTCCAAACCCGCCGGCTGCGTTCTCCCCGTTTGCAATTACCAGGTCAAACTCCTTTCCCTCTTCCTCAAGCCAGAGTTTAAGAGCTCTCCTTCCTGCCCTTCCAACAACATCACCTATTACTGCCACTTTCAACTTTGAGCTCCTTTAAAAGCCATTCTGCCTGTTCTTTCAACTTTAGAAGAGTTGAGGTGTTGCATATTAAGAAGTCTGAATAACAGAGTTTTTTAGAGTAGGGAAGCTGAAGGGAGTCTCTCCTTATAGCTTCCTTTAGTCCAAATCTCCTTGAAGCCCTTAAAAGCCTTTGGCCTTTATAGGCAAAGACTAGAACTATCCTATCAAAGAGCTCCTGCCAGCCATATTCTATTAAAACTGCAGCTTCTATGAAAGTGAGAGCTCCTAAACTCCTTTCTTTCTCCCTTTTTATCCTTTCCTTAATTAGGGGATGGGTTATTGAAGTTAGCATATCAAGCTTTTTCTTGTCTTCAAATACTATCTTTGCCAGCTTCTTTATGTCTATGTTTTTACCTTTTAATACTCCCTTACCGAAAGCTTTAACGACCTCCTCAAAGGCTTCCTTCTGAAGGACCTCTTTGCCTATCTCGTCTGCGTTAAGGACTTTAAATCCCTTTAGCTTTAAAATCTGAGATAGGGTACTCTTCCCTGAACCTATATTACCCGTTATCCCAACTAACATTTTTTAAGCTCTCCTTTTTCCTTAAAAAGCTCTCAAAGATGGGTACAACCATAACCGCTACCGGAACTGCAAGGACAATTCCCAAGAAACCTCCCAAATATCCCCCTACGAAGATTGAAAGTAGTATTAAAATGGGGTTTACCCCAGTTGTTCGGCTCATTATTAAAGGGTAAATCAGGTTTTCAATTCCTACTTCCGTTAAAAACACTATTAAAACTCCGAATAAAGCCTTCCAGCTTCCGTTGTCAAAAACTGCAAGGAGCATGGAGGGAATCAGCCCCGAGAAGAAGCCTACGTAGGGAATCATGTTTAGTATTCCAGAGATAAAACCTATCAGGATAGAGTACTTTATGCCAACTATGTAAAGACCTACACTTATGTAAAGTCCAACAAATAGGGCTACTCCCATTTGGCCTATTAGGTAGCTTGAGAGGGAGTCGTGGACCTTTAAAAGGAGCTCTTTAAGTTCTGTTTCAATCCCCTCTGGAGCTAAAGCTATGTAAACTTTAATAATTTCTGAGCCGTTTTTTAAAAAGTAGTAAGTTAAAAAGGGAACGAGGAAGGCGTTTACTGCTATGGAAATTGCCGAGAATACACCTGAAAAGAGTTTAGATGCAATGTCCCCTATTGGAAGGTTTCCAATTTGGGAGTAAATGCCCTTTATGATTTCTTGAAAGCTCTGAAAGTTAAGGTGAAGTTTCCCTACTAAGTGTTTGCCAAAGAGCTTGTACATAAAAGCGTCAAGCTTTTTCCCTAAAGAAGGGAGGTAGTTTATGAAACTTTGAACCTGCTCTATTACCGTTGGAAGGACGATAAAGAGGGCAATAAGGAATGCCATTATAAGGGTTGCTACCGTTAAAAGGGCCGACAAAGTTTCTCTTTCTTTGGTTATCCTCTTAAAGTAGTTAAAGAGTGGCCAAGAGATGTAGGCTAAGGAGGAGGCTATAAAGAAGGGAAGTAAGGCCGTTTTTAGCAGGAAGAGGAGGAAAATTGAGAGTAATAGGCTGAGAAATAGGTAAATTTCTGCTTTATACTTACTCACCGTTTAACTCCCTTATCCCCCTTAAACTGTAGCTTATGGCAGAAGCTATGGTCAGCGCTGCCGTTGTTAGGTAAGTATATTGTAAGAAAGAGTAGGGGATTTTGTTAAAGTTTAAGTGGAAGAGGGTAAAAAAGAGCGTTAGGAACTGGGAGAGAGCGGTTAGCTTTCCCAGTATGTTTGGTTTGACCTTTTCAATCTTGTTGAAGGTTGCTAAGAGCCAGCCTCCAAAGAGCAGGAGTACGTCCCTGCTTATTACTATGGTTGTCAGCCAAGGGGGGATTACTTTCTCTATATATGAGAGTATGAAGAAGGCTGAGTCTATTAGTGCTTTGTCTGCAAGGGGGTCCATTATAACCCCTATTTTCGTCGTCTGTTTAAGTTTTCTTGCCAAAAAGCCGTCTAAAGCATCACTTAAGGCTGCAGTTGTGAATATAATAAAGGCTAGACCAAACTTGTGGTAGAGTGATGCCATAATGAAGCCTGGAATTAGAAATACCCTTGTTAAGGTTATCAAGTTGGGAATGTTTAGCAACTAAGTCCTCCGGAGGTTCCCTTGAACGAGCTTTTTGTTAGGAACTTAATTTTAAACTTTTTAAGCGAAGATTTGGGGATTAGTGGGGATTGGAGCTCCCTCCCCCTTAAAGGTAAAAGATTAAAGGCTGAAGTTATAGCTAAGGAGGACTTTATCCTCTGCGGTTCTCCTTTCTTTAATAAGGTTTTTGAGCTTTTAGGTGGAGCTCCAAAGTTTCGTTGGAACTTTAAGGAGGGAGATAAGGTTTCAAAGGGCTCTGTAGTCTGTTCTCTTGAGTGTGATGGTTCTTCTCTCCTTTCTGGAGAAAGGACTGCTTTAAACCTCCTTCAGAGGTTAAGCGGAGTTGCTACAAACACCAGAGAGTTTGTTGAGCTGTTAAGGGGGAGCTCTATTAAACTCCTTGATACAAGGAAAACCACTCCCGGTTTAAGGCCCCTTGAAAAGTACGCAACGAGGGTGGGGGGAGCTCTAAACCACAGGTGGGGGCTTTTTGACGCCGTTATGTTAAAGGACAACCACCTAAAGGCTTACGGAGGGGTGAAAGAGGCGGTTTTAAAGGTTAAGAGCGCCCTCCCTATTACTGCTAAGTTAGAGGTTGAGGTAGAGAGTTTTGAAGAGCTTGAAGAGCTCTTAGAGGTCGTTAACCTTGTTGACCTTGTTATGCTTGATAACTGGGAGTTGGAGAAAGTTCCTGAAGCCGTAAAGCTGATAAGGGAAAAGAGCTCCTTCGTGAAGGTAGAGCTTTCCGGAGGAGTAGATAAAGAGAGCCTTCCCTTTATAAAGGAGCTCCCGATAGACTTTGTCTCTACCAGTAAACTTATAACCTCTGCAAAGTGGGTTGACGTAAGCTTGGAGGTTCTATGTTGAACTCTTTAAACCTGTTAGATGCTTTGATTCTCATAACTTTAGGTTGGAACTTAATAAGGGGTTTTAACAAGGGCTTTGTTGAAGAGCTCCTTTCCATACTGGGAATCGTTTTAAGCGTTTACGCTGCTTACCTTTACGCTCCAAAACTCTCCTACCTGCTACTTAAGACTAAGGCTTCTACCGTTATAGTTCTAACAGGCTTTACTGTCTTCCTTTTCCTGTTTTCTATTTTTAAGCTCATAAGCAGTTTTATAGACTCTAAAGTCTCTAAGAGCTCCTTAGGTTTTTTGAATAACTTATTAGGCACCCTTTTTGGAGTTTTAAGGGGAGTTTTATTCTCTTCCCTCTTTGTTTTTGCCATATCTGCTCTCTTTCCAGAGAGCTACCTCGTTAAAAAGTCTTCTCTGGGAGGTCTCTTCGTTCCCGTAATTAACTACTCCTTTAAGCTACTAGACGGGGAAGTTGAAAAGAAGTGGAAAGAGAACTGGAAGTCTGCGGCACCTGTTTTGACCAAAAACTGGGATAGATTTAAGGAGGAGCTCCTCCACAGGGGAGGAGCAAGGGGATAACTACTTAAGCTTGCTACCTACATACTCAATAAGGTCAACCAGCCTGTTTGAATATCCCCACTCGTTATCGTACCAAGCAATTACCTTTACGAGCCTTTTGTTTATAACGTCAGTTGAGAGGGCGTCAACTATGCTTGAGTGGGGGTTCCCTAAAAAGTCAATTGATACTAAAGGCTCCTCACAGTATTGAAGTATTCCCTTTAACTCTCCTTCTGCCGCTTCTTTTAAGGCAGCGTTTACCTCTTCCGGGCTTACCTCTTTTTCAACTAAGCAGACAAAGTCAATTAGTGAAACGTCAGGAGTTGGAACCCTTATTGATATTCCGTTAAACTTCCCTTTAAGCTCTGGTATTACGAGACCTACAGCTTTTGCAGCTCCCGTTGTGGTAGGAACCATATTAACCGCTGCGGCTCTTGCCCTCCTTAAGTCTTTGTGGGGGGCGTCAAGGAGCCTTTGGTCCATAGTGTAAGAGTGGACGGTAGTTAAGAAACCTGACTCTATTCCAAAGTTTTCAAGGAGAACCTTTGCAACAGGAGCAAGGCAGTTTGTAGTGCAGGAGGCGTTTGATATTATGTTGTGATTTTCCGGGTCGTAGTCTTCTTGGTTGACTCCCATAACTATCGTAATGTCCGGTTCCTTTGCGGGAGCAGATATAACTACCTTCTTAGCTCCTGCCTTTAGGTGTTTAGAAGCTCCTTCTCTATCCCTAAACCTCCCTGTAGATTCAAGGACTACGTCAACTTCAAGCTCCTTCCAGGGGAGCTCTTGAGGATTAGGGTCTGCAAATACCTTAATTGCCTTTCCTCCTACAATTAGCTCATCTCCTTGAGCGTAAACTTCCTCGCTGAACTTCCCGTGGAGAGAGTCATACTTTAAAAGGTGTGCAAGGGTTTGAGCGTCGGTTAAGTCGTTAATTGCTACAACTTCAATGTTTTCACTTTTATGGGCTATCCTGTAGAAACTCCTTCCGATTCTCCCAAACCCATTGATAGCTACTTTAATTGCCATAGCTCCTCCCTATGTATTGTTATAGGTAAATGATAAACTTTTGAGACTGAAATTTCAAAAAAATAAAAAGGAGAGGTATGAAGGGCCTTTTCTTGGGGATTTTCCTATTTCTCCTTGGATTGGTCGTAGTTTTTGGCCTAATCGCCCTTAAAGAGAGGCGTAGAGCTTTAAAACTCCTAAGTGAATTAAGGAAGGAAAAGAGAGCTAAACAGGAAAAGCCTAGAGATTCCTCAAAACTCCTCGGAAGGGCCCTTTCCTTAATAAGGGAAGGCATCGTTATTATGGACCCTTACGGGAGGGTGGTGTTTACGAACAGGTTTGCAAGGGAGCTCCTTGACATAAAAAAGGAAGACTTGGGAAAACCCTTTTACCAGGCCATAAAGAACTTTGATGTTGTCTCTCTAATTAATGAAGCCTTTAGTGAAAAGTACCGAGTCTGGAAAGAGAAAAAGCTAAAAGACAGGTACGTTCAGATAATCTTTGGTTCAGACATGGACGAAAAAGTTCTTCTCCTTATTGACTTAACCCCTATGAAGAAATACGAAAACTTGAAAAGGGACTTTATTGCAAACGTTTCCCACGAGCTAAAAACTCCCCTTTCGGCTATGAAACTATCCCTTGAGACTTTAGAAGAGGAGTGTAAGGGAAATCAAAAGGCGCAACTTTTCATATCAAAGGCTATTGAAAGGGTTAGTTATATGGAGCAGTTGATAGAAGACCTTATTACCCTTTCTCAGCTTGAGAGCGTTAACTTCCACGTTAAGTTTGAGAGTCTGAAACTCCTTCCCTTGGTTAAGGAAGTTTTAAGCGCCCTTTCTGACTTTATAATTAAAAAGGGAATAGTGGTTGAGATAGAAGTTCCAGAGAAGGCCCAAGTTTACGCAGATGCGAACATGCTATTTGCCGTTTTGAAGAACTTAATAGACAACGCTATAAAGTATAACAGAGAGGGAGGAAAGGTAAAGATTTCCTACAAGGAGCACCTTAACGAGTTTGAGATAGAGGTTTGCGATACTGGAATAGGGATACCTAAATCACACATACCTTTTATATTTGAGAGGTTCTATAGGGTGGAGCGTTCCCGCTCAAGGAAGTCGGGGGGAACGGGTCTGGGGCTTTCAATAGTAAAGCTTGCCGTTGACAAGATGGGGGGTAAGGTAGAGGTTGAGAGTAAAGAGGGAGAGGGAACCTGCTTTAAGGTTTTCCTACCTAAGGGGAGGTTGTGATATTATTACCGCCAAGTTAAAGGTTGGGGGTAGTATGATAAGGTTTATCCTTACTTTCCTCTTTGTTTTCTCCTTTATGACTTCCGCTTACGGAGCTCCTAAAGTCGTGGAGAAAGTTGAAGTTATAGGAAACGAGTCTGTCCCTAAGAGTACTATCCTTTACTACATTTCAGAAAAGCCGGGAAAGCCCTTTTCAAGAAAGGCGGTTGCAGAGGATATTAGAAGGCTCTTTAAGCTTGGGTACTTTGAAAACATCTCTGTTGACGTAGAAGAAGGTAAAAAGGGCGTAATACTCAGGTATTTTGTTAAGGAAAAACCGATAATTACCGACATCGTCTTTAAAGGTAATAGGGCAATAAGTTCTAGAAAGTTGAAAGAGGAGCTCGGCCTTACCTCTGAAGAAGAGGAAAATAAAGAGATAAAAAAGCCGCTTGATTATAAGTTCTTAGACCAGCTTAAGAACAAAATAGAGGAGCTCTACCTTAAAAAAGGCTACCTGGGAACGGAAGTTTACTACACGATAGAGAGGGTTTCTCCTACAACGGCAGTTGCAACTTTCGTTATAAACGAAGGTAAAAAGGCTAACGTCTGTAAGGTAGAGATAAGGGGCAATAAAAGGGTAAGCTCCGGTGAAATTGAGAAGGTCTTGATTACTAAACCTAAGTCAATACTGCACTTGAGGTTTAGCTCTCCCCTTTCCCAATCTAACTTGGTAGAGGATGTAAAGAGGATAAGGGAGCTCTACTACAGACTCGGCTACCTTGATGTTGAAGTTGGTCAGCCTGAGGTCAAGAAGATAGGTAAAGAGTGCTATGAGGTAATCTACCCGATTCTTAAGGAAGGAGAGCCTTACCGTTTCGGAAAGATAAAGTTTAAGGGAAATAGGCTCTTTTCAAGGGAAGACTTCCTGAAACTCTCAAAGAAGTTAAGGCCCGGAAAGCGGTTTAACAAAGAGGTGATTAATCAAGTTGTAAGGAAAATTATCAGGAAGTACGGGGAGCTCGGTTTCATATTTGCAAATGTTGTTCCTGAGATAAAACTTCACCCTCAAAAGCATACTGCTGACGTTGTATTTGTCATATATGAAGGTAAGAGGGCCTACGTTAGGAGGATAAACATAGAAGGCAACGTAGCTACCAGGGATAGAACTATCAGGAGAGAGCTTGACCTATACGAAACTGGAATCTTTAATACGGTTAGACTTGAACGCTCCATAAGGAGGCTCTTTAACACCGGCTACTTTGAAAACGTTGACGTTAAGCCGAAAGTAATTTCCGGAACAAACAAGGTTGACGTTGACGTAAAGGTAAAGGAGAGGCTGACTGGTATGTTCTCTGTAGGTGCCGGTTATAGTTCTGTTTCTAAACTGGTTGCTATGGCCAGCCTCTCAAAGGGCAACCTCTTTGGAACGGGGGACTCAGGCTCTATTAGCCTTCAGGCAGGCTCTCGGGTCTTTGACTTCTCGCTTTCTTACAACCACCTTTGGTGGCTTGACAAACCCCAAACCCTTTCTTTAGGCCTTTACAACAACAGGTATGAGTACTTCACCTATACGAGTAAGAAAACCGGCTTTTCGGCCTTAGTTAGTAGGAGGCTCTGGGAAGACTGGAAGGTAGGTTTAGGCTACCTCATAGAGAGGAACAAGATTACCGACATCTCCTCAGATACTCCCGACATAGTTAGGGAAGAGGAAGGAACGGAAACTATAGGTTTAGCTACTGCCTTTATTTCAAGGGACTTAAGGGACAACAGGTTCCTTCCTCACAAAGGGGATTACTTTAAACTAACCTCTCAGGTTGCAGGGAACTTCCTTCTGGGAGATAAGGACTTTTACAAGTTGATTGGAGAGTACGCCTATTACTTTAACTTTAATGAGCTTCCTTTTGACGTAGAACTCCCACTAATAGCTTCAGTTCACGCTAAAGTAGGCTATGCAAGTGCTTTTGGAAATACCTCAAGACTGCCTATAGACTACAGGTTCTACGTAGGAGGAGACACGACGATTAGAGGATTTAGATGGGGAGAGGCTGGTCCTAAGGATAAAAACGGCGACCCTGAAGGCGCCAATAGGGAGTTAATCTTTAACTTTGAGCTAGGTTATGACGTTACGAGAATGCTTAGGCTTATTGCATTTGTTGACGTTGGAGGGGGATGGTGGGATAAATTTAAGCTCGGAGATATGAGGAAGTCTGCAGGTCTTGGAATGAGAGTTTTAACTCCTATGGGCCCAATTAGACTTGACGTAGGTTGGAAGCTTGACAGGAGAAGCGGAGAGAGTGCCTCCCAGTGGCACTTTGGTATGGGAAGTTATTTCTAAAGGAGGTATAAATGAGGAAACTTGGAAAAGTAGCTTTGATGACTCTTTTGTTCTCTTTAAGTTCTCCTAGTGCTTTCCCTGCTCAAAAAGTTAAGGTTTCTAACTCTTTTGCCGTTTACTACGTGGATATGCAGAGGATAATTAACGAGTCTTCAAAGGGTAAACAGGCAAAGAGTTTACTTGAGGCCAAAATAGCAAAGGCTAAGGCTAAGATAGAATCAATGAAGAAGGCCATAGAGGCTATAAAGAAGGAGCTCCAGAGCCCTGCCTTAAGCAAAGAAGCCAAGGATAAAAAGGAGACGCAGCTTGAGCAGAAAATTAGGGAGCTCCAACGCTACCAGCAGGACGCCCAAATAGAGATTGCCAACCTTGAGAAGAAATACACCGTAGAGATAATTAGCGAGGTCGTTAAGCTTATAAAGTCTTACCAGAAGGAAAACCACATCCCTATGATTGTTGAAGTGAGAGAGGCTGGGATAATAGCAGCTGACCCCAAGTATGACCTTACCTCCACCATAATTAAGCTCTACGACCAGCAGGCTGGGAAATGAGGTTAAGCGAAATTGCCAAACTGTTTGACTGCCGTTTACTAGGTGAAGATAAGGAAGTAAGGGGAATTGCCGAAATAGAAAAGGCCGGCAGTGAAGACCTTACTTTCCTTACAAATCCTAAGTATAAGAAGTTCTTGAAGGGAACAAAAGCGGGAGCACTCTTAACAGCTAAAGAGATTGAAGGGCTTAAAATCCCTCAGCTTATATGTAAAGAGCCCTATGTAGTTTTCGCAAAGCTCTTAAATATCTTTTACCCAGAATCTTTCCCTCCTCCTTCAATATCTAAAAGAGCTTCTATTTCTCCCTATTCTCATGTAGAGGAAGACTGTTATATAGGCGATTTCGTTTACGTGGCAGAAGGCGCTTACATAGGAAAAGGATGCTACATTTTCCCGGGAGTTTACGTAGGAAGAAACGTCAAGATTGGAGACGGTTCAATTATCTATCCTAACGTCTCAATTTACGATGAAACGGTTATAGGTAAGGGAGTTAGAATACACTCAGGAGCTGTTATAGGTTCAGACGGTTTCGGCTACGCCTTTAGTAAAGAAGAGAAGAGAATTTACAAGATTCCCCAAAAGGGTAAAGTTGTTATTGAAGACTTCGTAGAGATAGGAGCAAACACCACCATAGATAGGGGAACTCTGGGAGATACGGTAATAGGAGAAGGGACCAAGATAGATAACCTGGTGCAGGTTGGCCACAACGTAAAAATCGGCAAGTACTGTTTTATAGTCTCTCAGGTAGGAATTTCCGGAAGCACGAAAATTGGGGACTTTGTTACCTTAGCAGGTAAGGTTGGCGTTGCAGGCCACATAGAGATAGGGGATAACATCACCGTTGCCGCAAAGTCAGGAATTACTAAGAGTTTAAAAGAGCCGGGAACCTACGCAGGCTTTCCCGCAAGGCCTTACAAGGAGTGGAAGAAGATTCAAGCATTGATTGACCGCCTTCCAGAGCTTTACGAAAAGCTAAAGGGCTTTTTAAAGGGAAAGAGAAAATGAGAAAAGTTCCTTTTCTCTTGGCTCTTGTTCTACTGCTTTTTAGTTGTGGTGTTGGCCTTGAGGAAAAGGAGGAGAGGACTTCTTCTGAGACTGTAAAAAGTTGGCTTTATCAGCTTCAGAACATCTCTCCTGAGGAAATTTCAAAGACCGGTTTTGACTTAGTTGTAATTGACTATTCAAGAGACGGCTCTCAAGACGGAGAGTTTAAAAGGGAAGAGATAGAGGCTATAAAGAAAACCGGTAAAAAGGTCCTTGCTTACCTTTCAATTGGCGAGGCTGAGGATTACAGGTTCTACTGGAAAGAGGAGTGGAATTATAACCCTCCTCCTTGGTTGGGAGAAGAAAACCCAAACTGGCCGGGAAACTACGCAGTTAAGTTCTGGTATCCTCAGTGGCACGAGATTATAAAGTCTTATATAGACCGTATAGTAAATGAAGGTTTTGACGGCCTTTACCTTGATAGGGTTGACGAATTTTACTACTGGGCTAAAAAGGGGGAGCTCCCAGAAAAAGACCTAGCTTTAAAGATGGTTGAGTTCATTGAGGAGATTTCCAACTATTGTAGGTCAAAGCTTAAAAACTGTCTAATTTTCCCTCAAAACGGAGAGGAGCTCCTTAAATACTATCCTGACAGGTTAAATAGAGTTGTTAACGGATGGGCTTGCGAAGACCTATTTTATAACGGTTTAAATCCTGTAAGTAAAGAGGAAACAGACTATAGACTATCTCTTTTAAAGAAACTAAAAGGTAAACTCCTCCTTTCAGTTGATTACGTTTATAACGGAAATGACCTTGAATTGGTAAGAGACTATTACGCTAAAGCCGAAAAGAACGGCTTTATACCTTACGCTGCCAGCGTTGATAGGGAGCTTGATAGGATAATTGAAATACCTGGAATTCAACCTAGGAGGTAGAGATGGAATATCACGTAAAGGACCTTTCCCTTGCCCCTGAAGGGAAGAAGAGAATAGAGTGGGCAGAAATGGACATGCCCGTTTTAAGGAAAGAGATTAGAGAAAGGTTTGTTAAGGAAAAACCTTTAAAAGGTCTCGTTATAGGAGCCTGCCTTCACGTTACAACTGAAACGGCAAACCTAATGAGGACTTTAAAGGAAGGGGGAGCTCAAGTTTACCTTTGTGCTTCAAACCCCCTTTCTACTCAAGATGATGTTGCAGCAGCTCTTGTAAAGTATTACGACATACCGGTTTTTGCTATAAAAGGCGAGGATGAAGAGACCTATTATTCTCACATTGAGGAGGTTTTAAAGAGGAAGCCCAACATTACTATGGACGACGGAGCAGACCTTATTTCAACACTGCATAAAAAGCATACGGAGCTTATACCAAACGTTATAGGGGGAACTGAAGAGACAACTACGGGAGTTATAAGGCTTAAAGCTATGGCAAAGAGCGGAGCTTTAAGGTTCCCCGTAATAGCTGTAAACGAAGCTTTAACAAAGCACCTATTTGATAACAGGTACGGGACCGGTCAGTCAACGATAGACGGAATCTTAAGGGCTACAAACAGACTCCTTTCTGGCTCTGTTTTCGTCGTTGCAGGCTACGGCTGGTGCGGTAAAGGAGTGGCAATGAGAGCTAAAGGGATGGGAGCGGAAGTTATAGTTACTGAAGTTGACCCGGTAAAGGCCATAGAAGCCAGAATGGACGGCTTTAAAGTTATGACTATGGCAGAAGCTGCAAAGATTGGAGATATCTTCTGCACAGTAACCGGAAACATTCACGTTATAAGGGAAGAGCACTTTAGGCTTATGAAAGACGGAGCTATAGTCTGTAACTCTGGCCACTTTAATGTAGAGATAGACATACCAGCTTTAGAGAGGATTTCGGTAAAGAAGGAAAGAGTTAGACCCTTCGTTGATGAATATACCCTTGAAGATGGAAGGAGGATTTACCTTTTAGCTGAAGGAAGGCTGGTTAACCTCTCTGCTGCTGAGGGCCACCCTGCCTCTGTTATGGACATGAGCTTTGCAAACCAAGCTTTAAGTGCAGAATATCTGGTTAAGGAAGGGAAGTCTTTAGAACCTAAAGTTTATGTAGTTCCTGAAAACATTGACAGGAAAGTAGCGGAACTTAAGCTAAAAGCAATGGGAATAGAGATAGATACCCTAACCCCAGAACAGGTTGAATACCTAAACTCTTGGGAAATGGGAACTTAAAGCGCCCGCAATTTAGGTGGCGGAGAGGGCGGGATTCGAACCCGCGGTACGGGCTTTCACCCGTACACCCGCTTAGCAGGCGGGCGCCTTCAGCCACTCGGCCACCTCTCCTTAAAGTGGTGAGCCGGGCAGGATTCGAACCTGCGACCTACGGATTAAAAGTCCGTTGCTCTACCAACTGAGCTACCGGCCCAATTGTGGCGGAGGGGGAGGGATTTGAACCCCCGGAGGGCTGGTTAGGCCCTCAGGTGATTTCAAGTCACCCGCCTTCAGCCAGACTCGGCCACCCCTCCGCGTTGCGATTAAGAAAGATATGCTTTATGTTTTAGTATGTCAAGATTTATGGGAGGTAGCTATGTCTGTAAAGGAGCTCTTAGACCTTCTGGTCTGCCCTAAGTGTAAAGGCGAGCTTGAGTATAGGGAAAAGGAGCAGAAGTTGATTTGTCATAAGTGTAAACTTGCCTATCCCATTATTGACGACATACCAGTAATGCTTGTTGAAGAGGCTGAGGAAGTTGAGTAAGTTAAGCTTTTTCCTTTCACTCTTTATAAGTGTTGTCTTTTTGGGCTCAACCGCTTACGGCGTTTTTAAAACTTTTAAGAGGAAAAAGGATGAAAGTAAACCTTAAAGATATGACTATAAAAGAGCTAAAAAGCTTTGTTTCCTCTTTAGGCCTTGAGCCTTACAGGGCAAAGCAGATATCCCGTTGGCTTTATAAAAAGAGAGTTTCTGACTTTTCCTTTATGACTGACCTTTCTAAAGGTGTTAGGGAGCTCCTCTCAGAGAAGGCGAAAATAGACTCTTTAAAGTTAGTTAAAGTAGAAGAGTCTAAAGACGGCACTAAAAAGTACCTCTTTGAGCTTGAAGACGGAAACAGGATAGAGAGCGTTTTTATCCCTGAAGAGAGGTGGAATACTTTGTGTGTCTCAACTCAGGTGGGATGTCCTGCAGGTTGTAAGTTCTGCCTTACAGCTAAAGACGGCTTTACGAGGAACTTAACGACTTCTGAGATTGTTGACCAGTACATACAGGTTCAAAGGGATGTTGGGGAAGAAAGGCGGATTTCCAATGTTGTATTTATGGGAATGGGAGAGCCCCTTTTAAACTTTGACAACGTAAAAAGGGCAGTTGAAATAATGACTGATAAGGACATGATTGACCTTTCAAAGAGGAAGATAACTATCTCAACTGTTGGAATAGTCCCTGGCATAAAAAGAATGGCTAAAGAGTTAAACAAAGTAAAACTTGCAGTTTCCCTCCACGCTACAACAGATGCGGTAAGGGATTTCTTAGTTCCTTTAAACAGGAGGTACCCGATTTCAGAGATTATGAAAGCTTTAAGGGAGTACCCGATAGATAACAACAGAAGGATAATGATTGAGTACGTTATGTTAAAAGGAGTTAACGACTCTATTAAGGACGCCCACCGCTTGGCTAAACTCGTAAAAGGTATTCCCGTGAAAGTAAACCTTATTCCCTTTAACCCTTACCCGGGAGCTCCCTTTGAACCCACCCCTCGGGAAGGTATAGAGGAGTTTCAAAGGGTCCTGTGGAGCTATAACATTGCAACCTTTATTAGAGACTCAAGGGGGCAGGATATATCAGCCGCTTGTGGTATGTTAAGAACAAAGGAAAAGAGCTTAGCCTTTAGATAAATAACTAAATGGGGGAGGAAATATGGCTTTAACTTTTAGTGCCTATCTGTTCCAAGAGAGGGAAAAGGTTAGCTGGCTTAACGACGAGGCTATACTCCTTTTAGGTGAGATAGCCTCTGCCACTAAAGAAATAGCTGGTAAGGTTAGGAAAGCCGGACTTTTGGGAATTTTAGGAAGTGCAGGTAAGTTTAACGTCCAAGGGGAAGAAGTTCAAAAGCTTGATGAACTTGCCAACGAAATCCTAATTGAGAGCCTGAAAAACTGCGGTAAGGCCTGTCAGATAACCTCAGAAGAAGTTGAAGAGTGTCTTGTAGTTTCCGAGTCTGGCTACGCGGTAGCCTTTGACCCCCTTGACGGCTCCTCAAACATAGACGTTAACGTCAGCATTGGGACTATCTTCTCAGTTCACAAAGACTCTGTTATGAAAAGGGGAAGGGAGCTCTTAGCTGCAGGATACGTTATATACGGTCCTTCAACGATGTTGGTTGTCTCCCTTGGGAACGGAGTTAGTGCCTTTACTTTAGACCCTGAATCCGGAAATTACCTCCTTTCCCATCCTGAAGTTAAACTCCCTGAAAAGGGCAAAATCTACTCAATAAACGAGGCAAACAGGGAAAAGTGGCTAAGTAAAGGTTTAAGGGAGTTTATAGACTACCTTAAAGGGGAAAAGTACACTTTAAGGTATGTAGGCTCAATGGTTGCAGACGTTCACAGGACGCTATTTAAAGGCGGAATTTTTATCTATCCTGCAGACAAGAAAAACACTTCAGGGAAGTTGAGGCTCCTTTATGAAGCTTCCCCGATGGCCTTTCTCGTAGAGCAGGCGGGGGGGCTTGCTTCAACAGGTGAAGCAGACATACTTGATGTAGTTCCTTCAGAGCTCCACCAAAGGGTTCCCGTTATTCTCGGAAGTAAGTGGGAGGTGAATAAGTGTTTAGAATTTATAAAAGGGGAGGCTTAACCCTCCCCTTGCTTACTTCCTCCTTTCCATTTGAGCTTTCTTGCTTAGTTCTTTTACCTTCTCTTCAAGTTTCCTAATTGACGAAGTGATTTCTTTACCTTCCTTCAGATTGTCTTCAATTTTCCTAATCTCTTTAAGGAGTTCGTCGTAGGTATTTGAATAATCGTAAGCATATCCGAGAGCTTTTGCAAGTTGAAGTTCCCTTTTTGCCGCCTCAATAAGCTTTATCGCTTTTTCTTTATCACTCTTTTGGTATTTCTCTGCCTCTTTTAAGTACTGGGTTGCCTTTATAAAGGGAATTGGAATTGCTACCTCGTCAATAACTAAACTTCCCCTAATTAGAGAAAGAGCATCAAGGGCTTCATCTATTTTCCCGGCCTTTATGTATTTTTGAGCAAGCTTAACGACTTGGTCGTACATTGCCAAGGGTAGGTAAGTGGTTATAACGTCAATCTCGTCTGCTAAACCTGTAAGTATCAGCCTTGCATCTTGGACCTTTCCTTTGTTTAAGAGCTCCTTGGCTTTCTCTATCTCTTTCTCTGCTTCTTTAAGGTCCCCTGGGTACTCCATAACTACTATCTGTTGAGACAGGGGAAGCAGTTGAAGTTGAGGGTGTAGTTTTATGAGCTTTTCAATGTTTTTCTGGGCTTTGCTTAAGAGCTTTAAAGCTTCTTCCTTTTTGCCTTGGTGGAGAAGGAGAATCGCTCTATCTGTGTAGGACAGAGCCTCAAGAGCTTGATTGAAAGAGAGAGCTGCTCTTTCCCTTTTAAGCTCGCTTACTTTCTTCTGGACGCTCTCTCTCCCCTTTTCCTTGATTGTCGTTCCAAGAGCAGTTGAGGTTAATAGGGAGCTTAGAATTAGAGCGGTTAGAAGCCGTCTCATGTCCCACCTCCTTTGTTAAATTGGTTTATTGATATTAAATAATACTAAAATTTAAAGTTAAACCCTGCCTTTTGTTAAGATTTATGTAAATCTTAAATAAGGAGGGAGAGATGGAGTTTTACGACATTATCGTTGTTGGAGCAGGGCCTGCAGGTTTTAACGCTGCAAAGGCTGTAAGGGAGCTCTACCCAGACAAAAAGCT
>JALSNF010000027.1 GCA_026987115.1 Desulfurobacteriaceae bacterium | reverse complement strand
TAAAAGACAAAGGTGTTGTGAAAACCTCTTCGTTTGTTCCTGTTTGCTCCTCTAAAGATTACTACGTCTATTCCTAAAGAGCGGCACACGGGGCAGGGGCACTCTTTCCATATCTTGGTTTGTAAGAGCTCCTTGTAGTAGCCGTAATACTTTTCCTCTTTAAACTCTTCCCTGTAAAAGAGCTTGTCGTATTTCATTATCTCTTCAAGGAGGCCGTCTATCTCTTTTAGGTTTCCCTTGTCGTACTCTCTAAGGTTTTTCATTATCCTCTCTTCCAAAAGGGAAGCCTTTTCCAGCTCCTTTTGCTCTTTAACTTTTTTCCTTAGCCTTGGATTTTTTGAATCTGGTATCCTTATTGAGGAGTACCACTTAAGGTCTATTCCAAAGTAGTTTTCCTTAGCCTTTAGCCAGGCTTTCCTGTAAAAAGAGGCACTGTCAAAGCTGTAAACTTTAAACCTCTTCATCTCTTTTAAGAGCTCTTTCCTTAAAACCCCTAAAAGGTGGACTTTCACTTTGGTTAATTTTACTTCCCTGTAAAGCTCCCTTAAGAGCTCCCTTATAAATTCTGTTTTCCTTGGAACGAGCCCTCCTATGGCTATGAACTTATATCCCATTTTTATAAGGTCTTTAACGCTTTTTATGTAAGTTTCTATTGTGTAGCCTTGGGCCGCTCCAACCGGGGTAAAGCCTTCTGCTTCCTTTAAGAAACGGTGGGCGTTGAAGAGGGAGAGCTCCCTCCTAAATTCAAGTTCCTTCTCAGAAAGGGTAATTTTGACCTTCCCTCCCTTTAACTTTCTTTCCTCTTTAAAGCTGAACTTCTCCTTTTCGCTCTCTCTTACAGTAATAGTTTCACTGCATATGTGGTCAACTGATATTCCGTAGTCAAACCCTAACTTTTGGTAGAGCTCCACAGCTTGGCTTACCGTAATTTTTGGCTCTTTTTCGTTTACGTAGGTGAAAGCTCCACAGTCTCCTAAAAGGGGGAAGTCTTTAGGCAGTCTGAGATAGTCTTTTATGTTTGAAAAACCTCTGACTTTAGGTCTTCCTCCTTCAAATGAGAGGCGGATTTTCTCTTTAAACATCCCTAAACTTACGAGGATTCCGTCGTAGGGAGGAGGTTTAAAGAGCTCGTGGGCAAAGAGGGAGTTTTTAAAGCCTCCCTTGCCGTAGGTGTCTTTAATAGGGTCAAAGTCTTTATGAACCCAGTCTTCCCAGTAAGGAATGAAGTATTTCAAAGGAGCTCCACCTTTTTAAAGTATCGGAAATTATAGTGAATTTCTAAACCTTTCGCAGTCAAACTTAAAGTCGCACTGTTTGCACACTTTTTCGTCTATCTCCTTTGGGAGCTCCCACCTATTTTCCTCTTTGCTCTTTTCTATTTCCCTGACGATTTCCGAAAATTCCCTTATAAAGTCTTCAACTTCTCTTATCGTTTCTTTTCTGTCAAACTCAATTTCAAGGAAAGGCTCTCCCTTTTCTTTTAGTAATTCGTTTAAAAACATTAACACTCCTTTTTTAGGATAGTTGCCGTTTCTCTCTTTAAAGAGGTAGCCGTAAACAAAGAGTTGTTTCTTGTAAAGCTCAATTTTCTTTTTGCCGGAGGGCTTTTTAGGGTCCGGCCTTTCCATTCCTTTGTAGTCCCAGATTTCGTATTCTTCGTTGTTTAAAACTGCGTCAACTATTCCGTAGAGAATGTAGTTGTCCATCTCCTTTAAAAGGCGGAGCTCTGCCTCTTTAATTTTCGGTATTAGCTCTTCGCCGTACTTTTTGCAGAAAGTTATTATTACCTGTAGAGCTTTCTCTCTGGCTTTTGGGGAGCTTGCTCTCCTTCCTTCGCTTTCCATAGAGATTTCAATTAAGTTAAAGAGTTTTTCTATTTCCCTTTCGTCTTTTACTATTCTCTTTTCAATCCTGTATGTTGTGTGAAGTCTCTTTAATAGCCTGTGAATTATGCTTCCGTACCACTCCTGAGTTGGGTTTGAGGGAGAAAAGCCGTAAAACTTATAAAGGCCGTACTGTCTCGGACATATCTTATATGAAATTATGTCTCCTGTTATCGTGTACCTTTCCTTTAACTTTACTTTTTTCTTTGTTAGGGGTCTTTCTATCCTCTCTCTGTATTTTTTAAGTTTTTCAATTAATCTCTCTACCTCTTCCACCTTCTTTTTCCCCTTCTATTTTCTTTCTAAATAGTTTAGGGAACATTTCCATGTTCTTACTGCTAAATCCCGGTAGGTAGGCGTTTTCTCTATCGTTTTCTCCCTCTTTACCGCTGTTTAGTATTATAAGTAGGTGTATTGCCCTGGTGTAGGCAACAAATAGCTTCTTTGCTATTTCAACAATTCCCCTGTTCCAAGAGTTAACGGGAGCTCTCTTTACATATCTTTCTAAGATTTCTTCCAGTTTACCTAAGGCGTAGTCTGAAGGGTGGTTTTCAGTTTCTCCTACTATTACTATTGGGAACTCAAGGCCTTTTGACTGGTGAATTGTCATTATTGGGAACTTGTCTTCTGGGAGCTCTGGGAGCTCCTGCAGGTCTTCATTCTCTTTCAGAAAGACAGGGAGAAAGGTTTTGAAGAATTCCTCATAAGACTTTAACTTTACTAAAAGCTTTCTTCTTTCTTCTCCGGTTATAAATGAAACTTCCTCTTTTCCAAGCTCTTCCTCTACCAGTTTTTGGGATAGCCTTTCTAAAGAGGAGAGGATGTTTGAAAGTTTCGCAAGGTTTCTCTTTTTGCTCTCCTCTTGTGCTTTAACAAAAGGTAGAAAGCGGTAAAAGAGCTCAAGGAGACTTAAGTTTCCCTTTAATGCGTGCTCTTTTAGCTCCTTTGCCTTCTCTTTAATCTCTTCGCTTAATTCTCCTTCAAGTCTTTTTACCTCTTCAACTAGCTCCTTTTCAAGTTTTTTAGGCTTTAAAAGACAGTAAGAAATAGCCCCTACCATCTGCCTTACTTCTTCCTGCTCTTTGAAAGTTTTTGAGCGTGGGTTGTAAACCTCTATTCCTTCCTCTTTTAATTTTTCCCTTACAAGCCCTGCCAGTGTTTTTTCCTCTTTCCCTACCTCCCTTGAGCTTGGTAGAAGGAGGACTGCGTCAGAGAGTTTTTCTATTATCCCCTTTTCTTTTAGCTCTTTAACCAGCTCTTTTACGAACTCTGCCTGTTTTTCCTTTTCCCCAGTAAAGTTTAAGACGCTACAGTTTAGCTCCTTGAAAGAGTTAACTTTGGATTTGTACCTTAACTTCTTCTCTTCAGAAAGCCTCTTCCAAGCCTCCTTGTAATTTTCCTGTTCTCTGTGGTTTTTAATGAAATAGTTTGCAAAGGCAACAATTGAAGCGTCTGAGCGGAAGTTGTCTGTTATTTCTATTTTCTTAACTTCTTTACTGCTAAACTTTTTATACCTTGACTCAAACTCTATGAAGCACTCAACTACTCCTCCCCTAAACCTGTATAAAGACTGGTGGTCGTCTCCAACTACCGTAATGTGTCTTCCCTTTGAGAGGGTAAAGTAGATTTCCTCGTCAAGTGGGTTTGTGTCTTGGTACTCGTCAACTAAAACGAACTTTATTCCCGGGAAGGCTTCATCGTCTCCTTCAAGGAAGATTTTTGCCTCTTCCGAGTTTAGGAAATTTAAAAAGAGCTCTTCCGAATGGGTGTAGTCTAAAAGCCCCTTTTCCTTTAAAGTTTTCCTGTACTTGTAGTAAAGTTTTCCTGCAAGTTTTAGTTCTCTTCTTCCCGCCTTTATTAGCTCTTTGTAGTCTATCCTGTTTTGGGGTATAAACTCAAAGAGGAGGGAGAGGAACTTTAACCTATCGTCGGGGGTGATTTCTTTGGGCTCTCCCTTTTTAAAATACTTTAGCTTTTCAAAAAAAGAGTCGTAAGAGTCTCCCTTTATCTCTTCTTGGAATTCCCTGTAAATTAGGAGCTTTCTTTCAAATTCCTCCATTAACCTATACTTTCCGAGCTTGCTGTATTGAAACTCGTCCATTACCTTTAAGGCCAAAGAGTGAAGGGTTCCACAGTAAATCTCGTAAGGTTCTCCTTTAACTTCATTAACCTTTTCTCTTAACTTCTCGTAGTAGCTTACTAGTCTTTCTAAGAGCTCCCTTGCTGCCTTTCTCGTAAACGAGACTAAGAAGATAGACTTTGGGTGAACTTGCTTTACGGTAAGGAGGTAGAGGGTTTTTAGAACCAGAACTTCCGTTTTTCCCGAGCCCGGCACTGCAACTACTTTAAGGGGAGAGTCAAAGTAGAGGACGGCTTCTTTTTGATTTCTCGTAAGTTCCTTTCCTGAAATTTCCTTTACTGCCTCAAAGAAGTTCTCCTCCGTTAAGCTCAAAGCCTGCCTCCTTTAACTTTTGGGGGAGCTCCCTTATTCCTTTCATGTTCCCGCTTCCAAAGGAGATGAGCTTAACTCCTACCTCTTTGCAGGCCTCTTTTAGGCACTCGTAGTAGTCTTTCCTTGCTCCTCCCTTAAAGAAGACTACCGTTTCGTACTTCTTTAATTTCTCTTTTATCTGCTCTTTTAGCTCCTTGCACCTTCGTTTATCCATAACTGCGTCGTAAGGCTCTATCTCCTTGTTTGCCTCTACGAGGCCGTACTTTGCGCTGAGGATGAGGAAGGGAACTTTTAGCTCCTTTGAACGCCTGTAAAGGTGCCTTATCCTTGCAGACTTGTATATTTTTCCTGCAGGAAGTTTCCTGTTTTCTTTTTTATTTCCGCAGGCAGTTATTAGGGCTACTTTTCCCTCGTGCAAACTTCCCCCCTAAACCTACACTTTTTCCCTTGATAGGTGTCCCTTTCTTCAAACTTTTCTCTTATTAGGTTTATTACCCAGTTTTTGTGCTCTTTCGTGCACCAGTAAGGGGCTATTAGGAGCTCTTTAGGAGCTTCTCCCGTTATCCTCTGGATTACCGTCTTTTCCGGTAGTCTCTCTATAAAGTCAACTACCAGCTCTGCGTATTCTTCAGGTTCTAAAGTTTTAAACTTTTCTTTTTCGTACATCCTCTCAAGGAGAGTTCCTTTTATAACGTGGAGGGGATGAATTTTAACTCCGTCAAGCCTTAGGGAGGCTATAAAGTCTGCAGTTTCCATCATTTCTCGGTAGTTTTCAGTTGGGAGTCCTAAAATCGTGTGGGCACACACCTTTATTTTAGGGAAGCTCTTTGTCCTTAAAACTGCGTCTATGAAGTCTGAAACTCCGTGTCCCCTGTTCATCCAGTCTAGGCTCTTAAAGTGGGAGCTCTCAAGCCCCAGCTCAAGCCAAACCAAGTAGTCTTCCGTGTAGGAGTTAAGGAGCTCCAGCACCTCTTGAGGGACGCAGTCGGGCCTGGTTCCAACTATTAAACCTACTACCTCTTTAAACTCCCTTACAGTGTCGTAAAGCTCCTTTAACTTGGAGATTGGAGCGTAAGTGTTTGTGTAGGCCTGAAAGTAAACTAAGAACTTCCTCGCTTTATACCTTCTCCTTACCCTCTCTATTCCCTCGCTTATCTGCTCCTTTACGGTAAGGGTTCTCTTCCTTAGGTCGTAGTCTGAGCCCTGGTAGCAGTAGATACACCCTCCCTTTCCCTTTGAACCGTCCCTGTTTGGGCAGGTAAAGCCTGCGTCAACGGTTATCCTGTAAACCCTCTCTCCGAAAATTCCCTTGAGGTATTTAGAATAGGAGTAGTACCTCTCCACTACTCCTCTTCCTCCTCAAACTCAACGCCGATGGGCACAAACTCTGCAATGTCTGAAATTTCCCACTCTTCAAACTTCCTTTTCCCCTCCTCTTCGCACTCAATAGGAACTACAAATATGAACCCTTCTCCAGAGCGGCGGCAGTGCTCGGCAATTGTCTTTGCCTTTTCCTCTGCCTCTTTTGTGTTTAGGGTGTTGCAGTCTTCAACCTGGACTGCCACCTGTTGCCTTTCCCCCGTTTCGTCCTCGTAAACTCCCAAAAAGTCTGGTAGGTATTCTTCTTCCCCTTCAGGCTCGTATATTTCAAACCCCTCTTCTTCCATAAGAACTGCCATTAGCTCCATAAGCTCTTCCTTTGTTAGTCCCTGTTCCATTTCTCCTCCCGTAGTCTTTAAACTTAAATTAAAGACTTTTTAAGATAAAATCTACTTAAAATTCTGACTTTAAAAGGTAAGATGATTAGCTCAAGCAGTTTAAAAGGTAAAACTCAGGAGATTTTAAAGCCTGTTGCCGTTAGCTTAAACAGCGTAGGGGTAAGCCCAAACCTGTTAACTGTGTTGGGTTTTCTCTTTTCCCTTGCTTCAGGCTTTCTGGTAGCTTTCGGGGAGCTCCAAAAAGGAGCTCTTCTCTTTGCCCTTTCGGGACTTTGCGACACTTTAGACGGCATAGTTGCAAGGGTTTGCGGTAAAAAAAGTAAGTTTGGAGCTTTCCTTGACTCTTTCCTTGACAGGTATTCAGACTTCTTTCCCCTTGCAGGCATCTGTTATCTTGGCCACGCTTTAAACAGTGAAATTCTCTTTGTCTCTTCCCTTTTCTCTATTCTCGGTTCCTTTGCAACGAGCTACGCAAGGGCCAGAGCTGAGGCCTTAGGGGTTGAGTGTAAAGTAGGCTTTTTTGAAAGGCCCGAAAGGTTCTTTACCCTTTTAATCGCCCTTTTAAGCGGATACCTTGCTTTAGTGGTTGCCGTCCTTGCCGTTTTAACCAACTTTACTGCTCTTCAAAGGTTAGTTTGTGCAAAGGAGGAGCTTGATTGAGGAAGTTTATAGCTCTCTTCTTCCTTCTTGCTTTTCTGGGTTTCCCACTCTTTGGCTACTTCTACTTTAAGAGGGAGCTCTTTTCTAAAAAGAGGGTTAACGCCGAGTTTGAGGTAAAGAAAGGGGAGAGCTTAAAGGAAGTCCTTTTCCGTTTAAAGAAAGAGGGAGTAATAGATAACCCTTTTCTAGTTTACTACTTTGCAAGGTATAAAGGAGTTTCCGTTAAAAGAGGGTGCTATTCCTTTAACGGCAGGCTCTCTCCGGTTGAGGTTTTAAGGGAGCTTGAAAAGGGAAGCCCTTGTTTAAAAGAGTTTACCGTTCTCCCCGGAAGCACTATTTTTGACCTTGACCGGCTTTTTACTAAAAAGGGATTTTGCAAGGAAGGGGAGCTCCTTTCCCTTTCTAAGGATAAAAACTTCTTAAAAGAACTCAGAGTGCCTTCTCTTGAAGGCTTTATCTACCCTGATACCTACAAAGTTAACAAAGGTGCAACCTGTAGGGAGGTTGTAGAAGTTGCCGTTAATAGGTTTCACAGTGTAGTTGGGGAGCTCCTTAAAAACTACACTCCTCCCGAAAAGGTAAGGCTAGCTCTGGGAGATAAACCCTCCCTTTTAAGTTTGATTACCGTTGCCTCAATAGTTGAAAAGGAGACCGCCTTAGAAAAAGAGAAACCTTTAGTCTCTGCGGTAATCTACAACAGGCTCATAAAAGGGATGAAAGTAGAGTGCGACCCAACGGTTATCTACGCCTTCAGGTTAAGGGGAGAGAAGAAAAAAAGACTCTTATACTCAGACCTTAAAATAGACTCCCCCTACAACACCTACCTCTATAACGGCCTTCCTCCTTCTCCCATATGCAACCCCTCCCTCTCTTCAATAAAGGCTGCGCTCTACCCGGCAGAGGTTAACTACCTCTACTTTGTTGCCAACGGCAAGGGAGGACACTACTTTGCAGAGACCTACTCTCAGCACCTAAAAAACGTTAGGAAGTATAGGAAATGGCAAAGAGGTTCGTAGTAGAGCCCAACGGAGAAAAGTTCCCCTTCTCAAAGGGTATTCTCGTTCGCTCTCTGGTTAAAACCGGTTTAAGCGTTGAGGAGGCCTACAAGGTTGCAGATGCCGTTTCTTCAAAGTTTAAGGGAACCATTACAACAAAAGAGCTTGCAGAGATAACCTACAAGGTTTTAAAGAAGAAGTTTGGAAAAAAGGTTGCCCTTAAGTATAAAGAACTTATAAATGAAAAAGAGGTCTTAGTCTGTCAAGAGTGCGGTAAGAGCTTTTCTCCCTTTTCAAGGGGAATTCTTGCCTCTTCCATTCGTTCTGCAGGAGTTGACGCCAGGGAAGCTTACGACATAGCAAAGGAAGTTCACGAAACCCTTTTAAGGAAAGGAAAGTTCAAGATTACAAAGGAGGAGTTAAGGGAGATAACCTCTAAGTTCCTTAAAAAGAAGTTGGGAGAGGAGTACGCCCAGAGGTATCTCCTTTGGAGAGAGGCTAGGAAACTTGATAAGCCCATAGTTATCCTCTTAGGGGGAGCTACCGGAGTGGGTAAGTCTAAACTTGCCTCGGAGCTTGCAGGAATCTTAGAGATAAACAGGACGGCACCTACAGACTCAATAAGGGAAGTTATGAGGAGTATGGTTTCTAAAGAGCTTGTTCCTTCAATTCACGTTTCCTCTTACGAAGCTGGTAAAGTAGTTCCTAGCTTGAAAGCTTTAGACCGTGATGAGAGAGTTGTTTACGGCTTTTTAGACCAAACCGAAAAGGTCTTAACGGGAATAGAGGCCGTTATAAACAGGGCTATTAAAGAGAAGGTTAACGTTATAGTTGAGGGTGTTCACTTGGTTCCGGGAATTGCAGATAAGTTTAAGGAAAAAGCTTACGTGGTTCACATTCTACTTACCACCCTTGATGAGGAGATGCACAAGAGTAGGTTTAGGTCAAGGGAGAAGAGCTCCAACAGAGTCGGGAAGAAATACTTAAAGAACTTTAGAGCTATAAGGAAAATTCAAGACTTCCTCCTTTCCCTTGCAAAAGAAAAGGGCGTTCCTGTGGTTGAAAACATAGATTTTGACCAAACCAGAGACGAGGTTTTAAAGAAGATAACCGATAAACTGGTAGAGTTAACGGGAGTTAAGGCATGAGCACTTTACTTTTTGTAGGTCTAGGTGGTTTTTTCGGTGCCGTAGCGAGGTTTTTAATTTCCGGCTGGGTTCAGAGGCTCCTTTCCTTCACCTTTCCACTTGGAACTTTAACGGTAAACGTTCTTGGAAGTTTCCTAATTGGTTTTCTCTTTTTGCTCTTTGAAGACTTTGTTTCTCCAAACCTAAAGGCAGCTTTGATAACCGGTTTTCTTGGAGCTCTTACCACCTTTTCAACCTTCAGCTACGAGACTACCAACTTAATTATGGAAGGTGCTTTCTTAAGGGCCCTCCTAAATGTACTTTTAAATGTCTTACTGTGTTTAACTGCAACTTACTTAGGAATGGGAGCTTATAAGCTTATCTTTAAAGTTTAAATGGTAATTATTGGAGGGAGAGATGGTTTTAAGCTTGAAAGAGGGAGAATTCCTCGTAAAGCTCTCAAGGCTTGCAGTTGAAAAGTACTTAAAAGAAGGGATAAAGATACCTCCTCCTAAAGACACTCCGCCTTCTCTCTTTAAAGAGAGAGGGGTTTTCGTGACTATAAAGAGATACCCTTCCGGCGAGTTAAGGGGATGTATAGGTTATCCTGAACCTATAATGCCTTTAGTTTACGCTACGATTGACGCTGCAATATCTGCTGCCACCAAAGACCCAAGGTTTTACCCTGTTAACCTACAAGAACTTCCACACCTAACATTTGAAACAACCGTCCTTACTCCTCCTGAGCCTATAAACGTTCCTCCCCAAGAACTTCCCACTGCAATTAAAGTAGGAAAGGACGGCTTAATAGTAAGCTGCGGCTTCTCAAGAGGTCTCCTCCTACCCCAAGTTCCCGTAGAGTGGGGATGGAATGAAAGGGAATTCCTCTCTCAGACCTGCTTAAAGGCAGGATTGCCTCCCGACTGCTGGCTCAACCCCAACTGTAAGTTTTACAAGTTCCAAGGTCAGATATTTACGGAAGTTGAACCCTACGGTGAAGTTGTAGAAGAGAAAACATAAATTTGGGATAGAAGAAACTTAAAGGAGGAACTTTTGGGCAGTTGGATTATAGACTTAATTGTCTCACTTCCAGCAATACTATGGGCTATAACTGTTCACGAGTTTGCCCACGGATACGTTGCCTACAAGCTCGGAGACCCTACCCCTAAACTTCAAGGAAGGCTGACCTTAAACCCTTTCGTTCACTTAGATGTTCTTGGCTTTATTGCCTTAATCTTGGCTCACTTTGGCTGGGCAAAGCCCGTTGTTGTAAACCCTCGGAACTTCGTTAAACTTGGCCCAAGGTGGGGAGAGGTCCTTGTGGCCTTTGCAGGTCCTTTGGCCAACTTTGTAAGTGCCTTTTTAAGCGTTCTTTTGCTTAAATACTTTCCCTTTTCCTACCTTCCCATTTCCCTATCGGAGCCTCTTGTATTAATTTTCAAATACTCGGTATTTATAAACGTTGCCTTTGGAATTTTTAACCTCCTTCCTATTCCTCCCCTTGACGGCTCAAAGATACTTGAAGCTTTCCTTCCTTATAACCTTTACTTGAAATTTAAAGAGCTTGAGCCTTATGGACCTATAATCCTACTTATACTCGTTATAAGTCCTGTTTTAAACTGGATATTGGTTCCTTTAGTTAGCGGAGTGGTAAAAGCTATGTGGTTGTTAACTTAATTAGAGAGGATAAAGTTGCTTTTTAAGGAGCTTATAAAGAAAAAGAGAGACGGCGGAAAGCTTTCTGAGGAAGAGGTTAAGTTTATAGTTAACTCTTATACCCGTGGAGAAACGCCCGATTACCAGATGGCTTCTCTCCTTATGGCAATATACTTTCAAGGTTTAGACTACGACGAGACCTTATACTTTACAGACTCTATGCTAAGTAGCGGTAAAAAGGTTGAGCTGAAAATTAAAGGCCCTCTTGTTGATAAGCACAGTACTGGAGGAATAGGAGATAAAGTTTCTCTCGTTTTAGCTCCTTTACTTGCAGAACTTGGCTTTAAGGTTCCTATGCTTGCAGGTAGAGCTCTCGGCTTTACAGGGGGAACTATAGATAAACTTGAAAGCACCGGAATGAAAGTTGAGCTTTCAGAAGAAGAGATAGAAGAGGTCGTTAAAAAGTTCGGCTTTTCAATTTCTGCACAGACTAAAGACATAGCTCCTGCAGACAGGAAGATATACTCTTTGAGGGACGCAACGGCAACTGTTGAAAGCATTCCCCTTATAGTCTCTTCCATACTGAGCAAAAAGCTCGCCGTGAACACTGAAGCTATAGTCTTTGACGTTAAGGTGGGAAGCGGAGCCTTTATGAAAGACATGAAAAGTGCCAAGGAGCTTGCAGAAGGGCTCGTGAAAGTAAGCAGGCTTTACGGGAAGAGGGCAGGAGCTCTCATAACAGAAATGGGACAGCCGTTGGGCAGATATGCAGGAAACGCCCTTGAAGTCATAGAAAGCTTAAAGGCCCTTTCAGGAGAGTTTGAAGAAGACTTAAAAGAAGTAGTTTGCAGTTTGACGGGAGCTCTCTTTTCCCTCACCGGAAAGGGAAGTTTTGAAGAGGGCTACCAAAGGGCTCTTTCCCTTCTTAGAGAAGGAAGAGCTTTTAACAGGTTTAAAAACTGGGTAGAGTATTTGGGAGGAACTACTTCTCTTAAAGTTGAGGCTGAAAAGCTAACCGTTCTCTCCCCTGTAAGTGGTTATGTTAAAGACATAAACGGAGAAGCTTTAGGATACCTTATAGTTGAACTTGGAGGTGGAAGGAAAAAGGCAGACGATAAGATAGACTACTCAGTAGGGCTCGGTTTCCTAAAGAAAATAGGAGACAAGGTAGAAAAGGGAGAACCTTTAGGAGAAGTCTTCTATACTAAAGGAAATGCCAAAACTTGGGAAGAAAAGTTTTTGTCTGCATTTAATTTCTCTTACGGAGAAATTAGGAAACCGAGGCTAATAAAGGAAGTTATCTTGTAATTTAGAGAGTTTAAATCTAAATTAAACTTAATTTAAACTTAAACTGGAGGAAATATGTCAGCAGAAGTTATTAAGAAAGCTTCGGAACTTGCACAGGCAATTGCCCAGTCGGAAGAGCTTGCAAACTTAAGAGCTGCAGAAGCTAAACTTCAAATGGACCCGCAGGCGAGGGAACTTTTAAACGAAGTTCAAAGACTTCAACAAATGGCTCAAATGTCCGGAAGCCCTGAAGCTATGCAACAGCTTGAAGAGGCATTTAACAAGTTTGCAGAAAACCCTTTAGGAAAAGAATACTTAGAAGCAAACCAAAGATTTAACCAAATGCTTGAAACGGTTAACTCACTTTTGCAAGAAGCTATTGAAGGACCCAAACCCCACGGCCACGGCTGTTCCGGCTGCTCAGGTTGCGGAATGTAAATCTCTCTTTTAAAAGGGGGGCTTTCCCCCTTTCCTGTATAAATCAAAAGTAGTAAATAAAAAATAGAGGATTTGCTTTTAAAGCTCTACCAGTAAATATAAATAAGAAACAGAAGAAGTAATGCTGAGATACCTATGATAGCGTCCAAGTTCCCCCTCTTCCATCTAGTTTCTAAACTATTGTTTGAAAGACACCCCAACTTCTTAGAAACTTCGGTTTAATTTCCCCTTTTCTATTCAAAAATTATTTTGGTAATTAAAAAATGTCAACACCCCACGCTATTAATTCTCCATAGATTAAAGGGTAAGTTAAACTAAGTTAGGTGGTAGGAAGACGCCCATCTCCTCCATAGATGCCATTCCCCAAGAGGAGTGCCGCCAGCCAGGGCGACTTTCTGGCTTTCACCACCGTCTAATGTAGGTGATAGCCTTTCCTTGCCGTTCTTGCAAATTAACCTTACCTAACAAATTTCTCAACTTTTTCTTGATTTTTCCCCTTCCTCTTTTTGCACCTCTTTACGCCTTCTTACTTTTTTCTCAA